>CAXTFP010000085.1:0-9148 GCA_964243135.1 uncultured Lichenihabitans sp. | reverse complement strand
GGCTCGCGCCGGCCCGCCCGCCCTCGGCGGCGAAGCGCTCGGCGACGCCCGGCGCGGGGTCGTAGCCGGCGACGGCCGCGCCCGCCCGCATCAGCGACATCGCCATGCCGTAGCCCATCGACCCCAGGCCGATCACCGCCGCGGAGCCCGACATCCCGTTTCCACCCATGGTCCTGCCCCTTCGGGGCGCGCCGGAGCCGCGGCGAGCGATTGCGACGCGCCTTTGATAGCGCTATCATCGAGCATCGGCCGGAGCGCCACCTCCTGTCAACGCCGTTTCCCGGCCGCGGCCCTCGGGCCCGGCGCCGGTCCCCTCCAGCCGGGGCGCCCCCATGCGCGAGTCCGACATCCGCGACCAGATCTGCCGCCACGGCCGTTCGCTGTTCGAGCGCGGGCTCACGCCCGGCTCCTCCGGCAACATCAGCGTGCGGCTCGACGACGGCCGCCTGCTGATGACCCCCACGGACGCCTCGCTGGGCTCCCTCGACCCCGAACGCCTGTCGCTGATGGACGCCGAAGGCCGACTGCTGGCGGGCGATAGGCCCACCAAGGAGGGGCCGCTCCACCGCGCCCTCTACGAGACGCGCCACGCCTCCGGCGCCGTGGTCCACCTCCACTCGACCCATTCGGTGGCCGTGTCGATGCTGCCCGAGATCGACCCGGGCTCGGTGCTGCCGCCCCTCACGGCCTACTATGTGATGCGGGTCGGCGACACGGCCCTCGTGCCCTACCACCGGCCCGGCGACCCCGCGGTCGCCGACGCGATCCGCGGCCTCGCGGGGCGCTACGCCTCCGTGCTGCTCGCCAACCACGGACCCGTGATGGCGGGCGACACGCTGACGGCGGCCGTCAACGCCATCGAGGAGCTGGAGGAGACCGCGAAGCTCTACCTGCTGCTGCGCGGCCTCGATCCCCGCATCCTGTCGCCCGACCAGGTCGCGGAGCTCGGCCGCGCCTTCCGGGCGCCGCCCGGGCCCCACGGCCATGGCCCGTGAGCGGGCGTCAGGCCGCCGGCACCTCACGGCGCCAGTTGTGGGCCTCGCGGAAGCCGAGCATCGTCTTGGCCTTGCGGTTGGACAGCAGCCCCTCGAACTCGCCGAGCTCGCCGCGCACCGGCACGCCGGGGTAGTAGCGCCGCAGCAGCTCGGCGGTCGGCAGGTCGGACGAGGTGTGGTCGTTGACGGCGTTGAAGATCTGGAAGCCGAGACCGTCCTTCTCGATGCCGAGCCGAACGATCTGCCCAAGGTCGCGCGCGTCGATGTAGCTCCAGGCGATGCGCTTGCGGAAGTCCGGCTTGGCGAAGAAGCCCGGGAACAGCCTGTATTCATCGGGCTCGACCACGTTGCCGATGCGGATCGCGTAGACGTCGGCGCCGGTGCGGCCCGCGAAGGCCTGGGCGGTCTTCTCGTTGCAGATCTTCGACATGGCGTAGCTGTCGCGCGGGTCGACCGGATAGTCCTCGTCGAGCGGGAAGTAGTCCGGGTCCCGGTGCGTGTGGTTGAACACGAGGCCGTAGGTCGTCTCGGAGGACGCGATGATGACCTTGCGGATGCCGAGCTTCAGCGCCGCCTCGATGACGTTGTAGGTCCCCATCGTGTTGATGCGGTAGACCTCGTTGTCGGGCACCAGCATGATGCGCGGGATGGCCGCGAAATGCACCACGGCGTCGACGGGCTGGGGCGCGAGATCGGGGTCGAACTCGTGCAGGCCCATGTAGCTCGACAGGGCGTTGAACACCTGTCCGCTGTCCGTGATGTCCGTGACCAGGGTGCGGACCTTCGGGTTGTCGAGCGGCTTGGTGTCGAGGTTGAGCACCTGATAGCCGTGCTCGACCAGGTGCTGGACCACGTGGCGGCCCGCCTTGCCGCTGCCGCCCGTGAACATCACGCGTTTCATCTCGGGAATCCCTTCGTCTGTCTGTAGGTGCGGCCGCCCATCGCCCGGGCGGCCGCGCTTCATCGGTCGACCCGTTCAGAACTTGTACTGGTCGATGTTGGCGGCGTCGAAGACCAGCGGCTCGCTGAACACGATGACCTTGTCCTTGACCTCGAAGGTGCCGAGGCCCGGGGCCGTGAAGCTGTCGTTGTCCTTCAGCGCGCCGTTGGCCGCGAGGCGGGCCACGTACATCACGAGCTGGCCCTCCTTCACCTCGTCCCAGAGCGGCGTCTCCTTGATGATGCCGGCCTTGACGTATTGGCGCACGGCGTCGGGGTTGCTGGCCCCGGTGGTGAAGACCTTGCCGGTCTTGCCGAGCTTCTCGATGGCGGCCGCGGCCCCCACCACGGCGGCGCCGTCCGGCGCGATGATGCCGGTGACGTCGGGGTGGGCCTGGAGGATGTTCAAGCCCGCCGTCAGCGACTGCGAGGGGCTCGACTGGCCGTATTCCGTGGCCACGATCTCGACCTTGGGATAGGTGGCGGCCAAGTAGGTCTTCAGCGCGCCGATCCACTCGTTCTGGATCGTCGCGTCGGGCGTCGACGACAGGATGGCGATCTTGGCCTCGGGGCCGGTGTATTTGACCACCGACTCGACCAGCGCCTTGCCGAAGGCCGGGTAGGCGGTGTTCTGGATGAAGAAGTCGCGCGCGTCGGGCGCCACGTCGCTGTCGTAGGACACGACCTTGATGCCGGCCTTGCGGGCGCGCGTCAGGGCGGGGGCGAGCTGGGTCGGGTTGTTGGACGTGGTGGTGATCACGTCGAACTTGCGGGCGATGAGGCTGTTGAACTGGTCCACCTGCCCCTGCGCCGAGGCCGTCACCGGCCCGGTGTAGAGGAAGTCGATGTTCAAGTCCTTGGCGGCCGCGACCGCGCCCTGCTCGTTGGCCTTGAAAACCGAGAGCCCGATCAGCTTCGGCACCATGGCGACCTTGATGCGCTTGGCGGTGTCGGGGGCGGCGCCCTCCGCGGCGGCGGGCAGCGCCCCGTGGAGCGACAGGGGAAGCGCCAGGGCGAGGACGAGGGCGGCTCCGCCCGGCCGGCGGCGATGGTTCTGCATGATGGTGTCTCCTCCCAGGAGGTCCGATCGGGGTTGGGCCGCGCGGCCCCTCGTCTCAGCTCGGGCTGGCGCGCGGTGGCTCGGGGCGTCGGATCAGCGCCCGGATCTGGTCGAGGAGGCCCGTGCCACGCCTGTTGAACAGGTTCTTGACGGCGATCGAGGCCAGCAGGATGGCGCCGGTGAGCATGGTGGTGACCATGTCCGAGAAGCCGGCGATCAGCATGCCCTGGCGCAGGAAGCCGAGCACCAGCACGGCCATGACGACGCCCGCGATCGTGCCCTCGCCCCCGAAGATGCTGACGCCGCCCAGCACCACCATGGTGATGGTGGTGAGCAGCAGCACGTCGCCCATGTCGGGGCGCACGGCGTCGTAGTAGGAGGCCAGCACCAGGCCGGCGAGGCTCGCCATGGCGCCGCTGACGGCGTAGGCCGCCACCAGGATGCGCCCGGTGCGAATGCCGGAATAGCGCGCGGCCTCGGGGTTGTAGCCCACCATCACGAGCTTGCGGCCGAAGGCGCTGCGGCCGACCAGCGCCGAGAACGCGATCCCCAGGACCGCGAAGAGCACCAGTTGCAGGGGCACGAGCCCGGCCATCGGCCCCACGTCGAGCGCCGCGGTGCCGAGCGCCGTGAAGCCGTCCGGAAAGCCCGACGGGGGCGCGGCACCCGCCGCCGCGACCGCGGCGCTGCCGTAAAGGAAGCTCGTGCCGAGCGTCGCGATCAGCGGCTCGATGCCGAGCCGCAGGATCACGGCCGCGTTGACGAGGCCGAGCAGCCCGCCGAACGCGACGCCCAGCGCCGCGGCCGCCCAGATGTCGACGCCGAACCGGCTCCAGAGCTGGGCCGCCAGCACGGCCGACAGGCTCGCCACGGCGCCCACCGACAGGTCGATGCCGCCGGTCAGGATCACGAGGCTCAGGCCGAGCGCCACGATGCCGAAAGGCAGGAAGTTCTCGGTCAGCCCGAGCAGGGAGGCCGGCCCGGCGTAGAAGCCCGGCGCCATCACGGCGAAGCCCGCCACCACGGCGGCGAGCAGCAGAGCCAGCGCCAGCTCCCAGCCGCCGATCGGCAGCCGGCGGCGGGTGCGGGGGGCGACGGCCTCGGCGGGCGCGGATACGCGCATGTCCATCGTCAGCTTCTCCCGGCGACGGGCGCGCGCCGCGTCCCGCCCCGCACCGCGACGAGGATCATCAGCCCCTCGCCGGCCGAGTACCAGATGGGCGGGACCTGCAGGAACACGAGCGCGGTGAGCACTACGCTGAGGAACAGGCTCGCCAGCACGGTGCCGACCACGTTGGCCCGCCCGCCCGCGATGAGCGTGCCGCCGACCAGCGCCACGGCGATCGACTGGAGCTCGACGTGGTCGCCCGTCCCGGTCGTGACCGTGGCGGAGCCCGTGTAGCAGACGAAGAGGAGGCCCCCCAGGCAGGCCAGCATCCCGGACAGGGCGTAGACGCGGATGCGGATGGAAGTGACGGGCAGGCCCGCGTTGTAGGCCGCGGCCGCGTTGTTGCCCACGGCCAGCACGGCCCGGCCGAAGCCCGAATGGTTCAGGCCGTACCAGCACAGGCCCATCACGGCGAGCAGCACCAGCACGGGCGTCGGCAAGGGCAGGCCGAAGGGGCCGGCGTTGCCGAAGGCCGCATAGGCGGGCGGCACCTGGTCGACCTGCGTGCCGTCCGAATACAGGAAGGTGAGCCCGCCGAAGAGGCTGTAGGTGCCGAGCGTGGTGATGATGGGCGGGATGTTCAGGGCCGCCACCAGCACGCCGTTGAGCGTGCCGAGCGCGAGCCCGAGCCCGAGCGCCACGCCGAGCGCGCCCCAGAGCGGCAACCCGTGCCCCTCCGCGAGCAGCCCGCACGCCATGGCCGAGAGGCCCATCAGGGGCGCCACCGACAGGTCGATGCCGCGCATGGCGATCACCAGCGTCTGGCCCAGCGCCACGATCGACAGCACCACCGAGTTCAGCAGCACGAAGCGCAGGTTGCCGGGCGCCAGGAAGCCGGGGTTGACGAGGCCGACGAGCCCGGCCGCCGCCACCGTGACGGCGACCAGCACCAGTTCCCGCCGCTCGCGCCACCCAGGGCGCGCCGACGCGGGCCGTCCGGCGGAACCTGCCGTGCGCGCCAGGCTCATGCCGCCACCCCGTCGGGGGCGGAGGCGGCCGTGAGGTAGGAGCGGGCCACGCTGGCCGGGGTGATGTCGGCGCCCGCGAGCTCGGCCACGATGCGCCCCTCGTAGACCGACAGGATGCGGTCGCACAGGCGCACCAGCTCCTCGCTTTCGGACGAGATCACCAGCAGCGCTAGGCCGTCCCGCGCCATGGCGTCGATCATATCGTAAATCTCCTCCTTGGCCCCGACGTCGACGCCGCGGGTGGGCTCGTCGAGGATCGCGACCCGCGGCGCGGTGGTCATCCACTTGGCGAAGACGACCTTCTGCTGGTTGCCGCCCGACAGCTCCCGCAGGCTCTGGTCGAGGCCCGCGCAGCGGACGCGGAAGTCGCGCACGGCCTTGGCGGAGATGCGCGCCTCGTCGCCGGCGCTGAGCAGCCCGGCCCGGCGCCGCACCCGCTCCAGCAGGCCCGAGGTGACGTTCTCCGTGATGGTCATGGGCAGGACGGCGCCGTGGCGGCCCCGATCCTCCGGCACGTAGACGAGGCCGTGACGGATCACGGCGTGGCTGTCCAGGCCCGTCACGTCCCGGCCGCCGAGCCGGACCTCACCGGCCGCCGCGGGGCGGACGCCGAACACGGTCTCGGCGATCTCCGTGCGCCCCGCCCCGACGAGGCCCGCGAGGCCCAGCACCTCGCCCCGGTGCAGGGTGAAGCCGACGTCCGCGAAGCGGGCGCCGTCCGACAGGCCCCGCACTTCGAGCGCCACCTCCTCGCCGGCGTTGGAGGCGGCGCGGCGCGGCACGGCCTTCATGGGCCGGCCGACCATCTGGGACAGGAGGCGCATCCGGTCGAAGGCGGAACGCTCGACGACGTCGACCAGCACGCCGTCGCGCAGCACCGCGATGGCGTCCGAGATGTCCAGCACCTCGTCCATGCGGTGGCTGATGAAGCTCAGCGTGCAGCCGTCGGCCGCGAGCCGGCGCATGATGGCGAAGAGGTGGTCCACCTCGTGGGCGGTGAGCGGGCTCGTGGGCTCGTCGAACAGGATGATGCGGCAGCCGCGCAGCAGGGCCTTGGCGCATTCCACCTGCTGCTGCTGGGCGATGCTCAGCGTGCGGGCCGGCCGGTCGACGTCGATCGGCAGCTCCAGGGCATCGAGCGCGGCGCGGGCGCGGGCGCGCATCCCCGCCCAGTCGATCCGGCCGGGGAAGCGGCCCCGCGTCGGCAGGGCGCCGACGAACATGGTCTCGGCCACGCTGAGCTCGGGCATCAGGGCCGGCTCCTGGGGCACGAGGTAGATGCCGCGCGCGTGGGCGGCCGCGGGGGAGGGGAGGTCGACGGGTGTGCCGTCGAGGCTCAGCGTGCCCCCGCTCGGCGAGACCTGGCCGGCCAGGATCTTGAACAGAGTCGACTTGCCGGCGCCGTTCTCGCCCATGACGGTCAGGATGCGGCCGGGCTTGAGATCGAGGCTGACGCCCTTCAGCACCTGGACGGGGCCGAAATCCTTGCGCAGATCGCGGGCCTGATACAGGCCGGGCGTCGGCGGATCGGTCTCGCGCGCTGCGCTCACCCCATGTCCTCCCTCGATCGCGCCCCGGCCTTTTCGGCTCCGTCGATCGCCCGGAGGTTAGGCCAAGTGATTTGATTGCGCAACCATGATCTCGCAATCATCGCCCGGGGCCCGAGGTTTGAACCTCGGGCTGTTCCGTGCTTTGCTTTGCCCATGAAGAGCATGCCCCGGATCTCCACCCTCCGCGAGGTTCCGGGCGCCGTGACGCTGAAGCACGTCGCCGAGCGCGCGGGCGTGTCGCCCATCACGGTGTCGCGGGCGCTGAACAAGCCCGACATGGTGTCGGGCGACCTCCGGGACCGGGTGCGGCGGGCGGTCGAGGACCTCGGCTACGTGCAGAACCGCGTCGCGGGCGCGCTCGCCTCGGCGAGTTCGCCCGTGATCCCGGTCGTGGTGCCGTCGCTGTCGAACGCGGTCTTCGTCGAGACCATCCAGGGCATCCAGGACGTCGTTCAGGCCGCGGGCTTCCAGCTCCTGCTCGGCAACACCGAATACGACCTCGACCGCGAGCACGGCTGGATCTCCACTTTCCTGGGCTGGTCGCCGCCGGGCCTGATCGTGGCGGGCACGCGCCACCAGCCGCGGACGCGGGCGCTGCTCGAACGCTGGGGCCGGCCGGTGGTCGAGATCATGGAGATCGGCGCGCGGCCGATCGACATGAACGTGGGGCTGTCGCACGGGGCGGCGGGCGCCGCGATGGCGGCTCACCTGCTCGCGCGGGGCTACGCGCGGATGGTCTTCGCCGGCTGCCGGCTCGACGGGGATTACCGGGCGGGCCAGCGCTTCCGGGGCTTCGACCGGGCGCTGGCGGCCGCCGGGGCCGCCCGCCGCCCGCCCCTCACGCGAGACCTCCCGTCGAGCCCGGCGCTCGGCGGCGAGATGCTGATGGAACTGCTCCGCGCGGACCCGAGCCCGGACGCGATCTTCTACGCCAACGACGACCTCGCGGTGGGGGCCGTGCTGCGGGCGCAGCGCGAGGGGATCGCGGTGCCGGGCCGCGTCGCCATCGCGGGCTTCAACGGCCTCGACATCGCCGGCCTCGTGACGCCGGGCCTGACCACTATCGCCTCGCCCCGGCTGAGCATCGGGCGCATCGGCGCCGAGAAGCTCCTCGGCGCCATCGCCCACGCCCCCGGGCAGACCCGCCGCGTCGACGTCGGCTTCGCGCTGGTGGTGCGCGGCAGCACGTGAGCCGGACCGTGCTGCCCCACCTGGAAGCCTTCAGCCCGCGGCCTCACGCCACGAGCCGGTCGACCTTGGCGGCGAGCGCCTCGAGGTAGGCGGCGGGGTCGAGGTCCGAGCCCGTGGCGTCGCGCAGGAGCTCGGCCGGCGTCCGGCTGCGCCCGTGGCGGTGGACGTGGTGGGTGAGCCACAGGCGCAGCGGGGCGTAGTCGCCCCGCTCCAGCCCCCCGGCCACGCCCGCGTCCCGCAGCGCGGCGGCGAAGAGCTGCGCGCCCATGACGTTGCCCAGCGTGTAGGTCGGGAAGGAGCCGATCATCCCGGACGCCCAGTGCACGTCCTGCAGCGCGCCCTCCCGGTCGGTCGGCACGCGGAGGCCGAGGGCGTCGCGCATCCCCTCGGCCCAGGCGCCGGGGATGTCGCGCGCCGCGAGCTCGCCCCCGATCAGCGCCGCCTCGATCTCGGTGCGGACCGCGATGTGGGCGTCGTAGGTCAGCTCGTCGGCCTCGACCCGGATCAGGCTCGGCCGGGCGCGGTTGACGGCGCGCCAGAAGGCATCGGCGTCGACGCCGCGGAGCTGTTCGGGGAAGCGGGCGCTGAGCTCGCCGAAGTGGAGCTGCCAGAAGCGGTGGGAGCGGCCGACGCGGTTTTCGAAGAGCCGCGACTGCGACTCGTGCAGGCCGAAGCTGGCGCCCGCGACGGCGTACAGGTTGCGCAGGTCGACCGTGGAGACGGTGCGCGACAGGCCGGGATCGACGTTCTGCTCGTAGACGCCGTGGCCGACCTCGTGCAGCACCGCGAAGAGCCCGCGCGGCAGCCAGTCCTCGTGGAAGCGGGCGGCGATGCGGACGTCGTCGCGCCCCATCGAGACCTCGAACGGGTGGACCGTGTCGTCGAGCCGGCCGCGGGCGAGGTCGTATCCGAAGCGCCCGGCGATCTCCATCGCGAAGGCGCGCTGCTCGGCCACGGGGTAGCGGCGCGACAGGAAGGGCGCGCCGGGATCGCCCGCCGCGAGCGCCCGGTCGCGCAGCGGGCGGATGCCGTCCCGCAGGGCCGCGGACAGCGGCCGCAGCCGGGCCAGCGTCAGGCCGGGCTCGTAAAGCCCGAGGAGCGCGTCGTAGGGGTGCTCGGCATAGCCCAGCGCCTCGGCCCATTCGCGCTGCAGCGCCACGGTGCGCTCCAGCCAGGGGAGGAAGGCCGCGAAGTCGTCCGCGGCGCGGGCCTCGGCCCAGGCGGCCTGGGCGCTGCCGCGCAGCTCGGCCGCCGCCTCCACCAGCGCGGCCGGCACC
>CAXTFP010000084.1:7338-9219 GCA_964243135.1 uncultured Lichenihabitans sp. | reverse complement strand
CAGCTGCGCATGTCAGAAACGTATCTCCCGCCACCGACAGTCCGAGCTACCGACAGCGGCCGACCGCATGGCAGACCGGATGTTTCCGACACCTTACGGTTCCTCCCCGAACCTAACCCGTGCGACCGACAGAGCACATCGCCAATAAGGCGCGACTGCTCGACCGGCAGGACGTCCCATTCGCTGCTGGACCTGCTGCCGAGAAGCTATTCGCTGGCACCGACAGTCGACCAGGCTCCTGCTGTTAACCGCTGGCCGAGCGGTCGGCGTCCGCTTATCGGTTTCGGCATGTGATGGACGCCGAGTAGCTGGCGGCGGGGGGCGGCGGAGAGCGGCAGGCCGCCGGGGGCATCCTGATGGCGACCGTGAAGGGCGACGTCCACGACATCGGCAAGAACATCGTCGGCGTGGTGCTGGCCTGCAACAACTACGAGGTGATCGACCTCGGCGTCATGGTGCCGGCCGCCAAGATCCTGGAGGTCGCGCGGGAACGGAAGGTCGACATCATCGGCCTGTCGGGCCTCATCACGCCCTCGCTCGACGAGATGGTCCACGTCGCGGCCGAGATGGAGCGGCAGGGCTTCGACGTGCCGCTGCTCATCGGCGGCGCCACGACGAGCCGCGTCCACACGGCCGTGAAGGTGCACCCGCGCTACGCCCGCGGGCAGGCCGTCTACGTGACGGACGCGAGCCGGGCCGTGGGCGTCGTGTCGAACCTCCTGTCCCCGGAGAACCGCGGCGACTTCGTCGAGCGCACCCGCGCCGAGTACCGCAAGGTCGCGGACGCGCACGCCCGCAGCGAGGCCGACAAGCAGCGCTTCCCGCTGGCCAAGGCCCGCGCCAACCGGCTCCAGGTCGACTGGAGCGCCTACGCACCGCCGCGCCCGAGCTTTCTCGGCACGCGGGTCTACGAGGACAACGACCTCGCCCACCTCGCCCGCTACATCGACTGGACGCCCTTCTTCTCGACCTGGGAGCTGAAGGGCCGCTACCCCGCCATTCTCGACCACGAGACGCAGGGGCCGGCGGCGCGCCAACTCTTCGACGACGCGCGGGCCATGCTGAAGCGCATCGTCGAGGAGCGCTGGTTCAGGCCCAAGGCCGTGGTGGGCTTCTGGCCGGCCAACGCGGTCGGCGACGACATCCGGATCTTCCCCGACGAGACGCGGGACGGGGAGCTCGCGACCTTCTTCACCCTGCGCCAGCAGCTTTCGAAAGGCGGCTCGCGCGCCAGCCTCGCGCTGGCCGACGTCGTGGCGCCGGTCGAGACGGGCCTCGCCGACTACGTCGGCGGCTTCGTGGTGACGGCCGGGATGGAGGAGGAGGTGATCTCGGAGCGCTTCGCCCGGGCCAACGACGACTACGCCTCCATCATGGTGAAGGCGCTGGCCGACCGCTTCGCCGAAGCCTTCGCCGAGGCCATGCACCAGCGCGTCCGCAAGGAACTCTGGGGCTATGCGCCCGACGAGGCCTTCGGACCCGACGAGCTGATCGGCGAGCCCTACCGCGGCATCCGCCCGGCGCCGGGCTACCCGTCGCAGCCCGACCACACCGAGAAGGAGACCCTATTCCGCCTGCTCGACGCCGAGGCGCGCATCGGCGTGCGCCTGACGGAAAGCTACGCCATGTGGCCGGGCTCCTCGGTGTCGGGGCTCTACCTCGCGCATCCCGACGCGCATTACTTCGGGGTGGCGAAGGTCGAGCGCGACCAGGTCGAGGATTAAGCGGCCCGCAAGGGCATGCCGGTCGGCGGCTCCGTCGGGTACGAGATCTTCGACAAGGGCGACGCGTTCTCGTCGACGAGCTTCGTCCAGAACATCAACCATCTGCGGGCGCTCGAGGGCGAGCTCTCGCGCACGATCCGGACGATCGGCCGCGTCC
>CAXTFP010000084.1:0-7328 GCA_964243135.1 uncultured Lichenihabitans sp. | reverse complement strand
TACGTCGGGGTCGCCAAGGTCGAGGGCGATCAGGTCGAGGACTACGCGGCCCGCAAGGCCATGCCGGTCGAGGAGGTCGAGCGCTGGCTCGGTCCGATCCTCAACTACGTGCCGGGGGCGGTGCCGCTGGCGCAGGCGGCGGAGTAGAGATATCCTTGACCAGTAGCCGAGGATGAGTGATGCCGCCAGATCACACCGACGATCATGAGAAACTGCTGTTGCTCGTTCGATCGCTCGACGAAGCGCGAGAGGACCTGCGGCTGCATGGCCCAGTCCGGGCCGATGAGGTGAAAGACGCGCTGGACCGATTGCACGCCGAGTGGAATTTAGAGGACGCAGAGTCCCAACTTTTGCATGAAGGGCAGCGTGCACCTTGAGCGTCGCCCGACGCAGGCAGGATTGTGACGGTGCCTCTTGGACACTGGCCGAATAACTTATCCAGACGGGCGTTGCGCGATCTGATCGAGATCCTGAGGTACAGTCGCAGGCATTTCACGAGCGCGACGACGGCGAGGATGGAGGCTCGTCTAATCGCGCGCTGTGTCGACGTCGCCAACGGCAGGGCTGGCGGTCACAGACGACCCGACATCGACGTCGATGGTGCAACTCTGTTCATCAACGAGAGACCATGGATCATCGCCTATGACGTGGAAACATGTCAGGTGCTGCGCATCCTCCATGGCGCCCGGGATCTACCGCCTCTGCTCCGCTGAGCGACTCTTTAGATCGCCTCGTCTTCTACACCATGGTCAGCCGTCGAGCATTGTAACAAAGGTATTCTCCGCATGGATATCGTCGTCCGTTACGAGTCATCATTCTCGGCATCCAGGTCGCTGTTGGCGGCGCCGTAGCGGGCCTTGGCCCGGGCGTAGGACTGCCTGACCCGATCTCGGGACAAGCCCAGCGCGGCGCCCAGCCGGTCCAGCGTGTCGAAGGAGCAGTCGCCGAACAGCGCCCGCACGAGATGGCCCGGCCCGTCGCCCGTCGACAGGATGGGCAGGAGGTCCGCCTCCGACACCGGCTCGGGCGAGGCATTGGCGAGCGCGTTGAGCGCGGTGGCGATCCCGTCGCGGCTCATGGCGCGAAGACTTCGCGGCGCCGGCCGGCCGACCTCGGCTGCAAAGCTACGGAGGCGGATGGACCGCCGAGGCCACGGCGGGATCGAACGAAGTCTTCGACCTTGTCGAGCATGCCGTCCGCGTGGGCGAGGCGCTCGCCGTAGGGCACGATCCCCGCCACCAGTTCGGACGGCGCCAGGCGCCTCAGTTCGGCCAAGCGCCTCAACAGGATGTCGGCCTTCGGCAGGGCCGCGTCGACAGCCCGCGCCGCCGCCTCCGGCGCGAGGTCCAGGGCGGCCGACATGTCGTAGACGTCCCGCGGCTTGAAGCCCGCGGCGCGGTAGAACAGCTTCTTGGCCAGGATCTCGGACGTGGGGTCGACGTCGAGGTCCCGCCCGGCGATGGTCGCGACCGTCCTGTCGACCGGCATCGCGACATCACCCGCGATCACGACATCGATGTCGCCCCGCGGCGTGACGAGCTCCATAGTGTTGGCCTGTTCCGCATAATCGGTCGCGAGGGCTGCCGCCGTGGCGTCGAGCCTCGGGCTCAGGACCGAAAGCCACCGCGCGTCGTAGCCGAAGACGTCAACGCCCTTGCTCAAGCGGTGCCGAAACCGGAGCATCAGCACGGTGCCGCCGCCCAAGGAGAACGGGGGCGTGCCGAATCCTCTCGCCTCGGCGTCGTCGAACAGCGTGAAGGCGTCCGCGATGATCTCCAGCCAACTCCGGGGAGTCAGGGCGCCTTCGGGTATGCTCATCGCCAGTCCATCGTCGGTGCCGCGATCCTCCCACTGTCCCGCGCGGCACCGGCGTTGTCTATCGGCGGGCGCGGGCCTCATCCCCGCCCAATCTTCAGCCCCGCGCCGGCGGCGCTGCCCGCCTCGTAGGCCCCCGCCGCGATGGCGCGCCGCGGGGCGAGCCCCTCGCTCACCGTCAGGCCCAGCTTCGCATAGGCCTCGTCCACCACGGAGGTCTTCACCACGGCGAGGTCGCGGCCGGTGCCGCGGTGGCGGGCGTCGCGCGCGTCCTTCATCGCGTCGAGCTTGTCCGCGACCGACCCCACCATGCCGAGCACGAAGGAGCTGTTGACGAGGTGGCGGTCGCGCGTGTCGAAGCGCGCGTAATCGCGGCCCATCTTATAGCGGCCGAGCTCGGAGCGCACCGCGCCGTCGATCAGTTCGGCGAGGTCGCGCGCCGCCGCGATGTCCTCCGGCAGGCCGAAGAACACGTGGGAAGTCGCGCCGTCGGCGCCCTTCTCGCGCCACACGCGACAGGCGCAGAAATTCGCCACGGCACCGAGACAGGCGTCGAGCGGGATGCGCTTGTTGCGGCGGCTCTCGAAGGCGAGCCGCTCACAGGGGGAAGCGCGCATCTCGACGTCGGTCATCGACAGCGCGTGCCGGTCGAGCAACTCCGCCACCTTGGCGGCGGCCGAGAGCGCTTCTCCCTCGGTGCAACCGTTGAGGACCGTCTTGGCCAGCAGGGCCGTGATGCGGGCCTTCAGCTTGTCGCGGTCGGACGACATGGCGCCTCCCCATGAGGGTGCCCGGCCATCGTCGCGCCGGGCGCCGGACGGGACGGTCGCATGCAACGAGGTATCATCGCCTTGCGGTCTTCGCTTTCACACATTAGAGTCAAGATCTCGTAGGATAAAGCCGAGCTGAGGGTCCGTCCCGCAAGGCATATCACGCCACAGCGATCAAGCGTAGATTGAAAGAACAAAATGTCGATGATGGAAGACGGCCACGAACCCCGGCTGATTGAACTCGCGACCGGCATTGTATCGGCCTATGTGGCGCATAATGCGGTTCCGGTCAGCGATCTGCCGACGCTCATCAGGACTATTCACGACTCCCTGGGCCGGATGCAGTTCAACCCGGAGCCGGAACCGGTGGTGGAAGCCCAGCAGCCGGCCATCTCGGTCCGGAAGTCCATCACCGACGACTACATCGTCTGCCTGGAGGACGGCCGCAAGTTCAAGTCGCTGAAGCGGCACCTGCAGTCGGCCTACGGTCTGTCGCCCGATCAGTACCGGACGAAGTGGGGCCTGCCGCGCGACTACCCGATGGTGGCGCCCGCCTATGCCAGCAGGCGGTCGGAACTGGCCCGCAAGATCGGCCTCGGCCGCAAGCCTGATGTGGAGGCGGGGGCAGAGGCGGACGCCGAGGCCTGATTGCCCCTTCGGCGCGCGCCGTCACTCCGCCGGGGTGACGGCGCAAGCGGCGCGGAGTTCCAGGATCTCGGGCGAGGGCGCCGTGTCGTCCACCGTCATGAAGAGCCCGAGCCGGCGCGACAGGTGGCCCAGATCCGTGCGGCTCAGGGCCGAGGTCAGCGCCGGGCTGAGCAGGAGGCCGAGGTAGGTGGGGGCGAGCCACAGCGCGTAGGGTCCGCCCGCCACCGCCGCCGAGGCGAGGAGCACGGCGCCGACCGCGACCTGCGAGGCGTGGCACCGCCAGGCTTCGCCGAGGGTGACGTGCCGGTCGGCGCGGGACTGGGCCACCCAGGGCACCACCCGTCCGCTCAGGGTCCGCAGCACGAAACCGCTGTTGACGAGCGACAGCAGCGGCCCGAGCAGCAGCCACACGGCCTGCTCGACGAGGGCGCCGGCGCCGAGCCGCCCCATCCCGCCGAACTCGGCCCGCAGCCGCGCGTCGCCGAGCGCGCGGGCGAGGTTCAGCACCCGCGGCATCAGGATGAGCGTCGCCGCCACGGCCAGCAGCCCGGCTGCGGCGGGGCCCTGCTCGGTCGCACCATAGGCCAGGAGCCCCAGCCCGCCCTCCGGCCCGAACAGCACGCGCAGCGCGCCGCCGACGATGAACAGCCACCACAGCGGCGCCGTGAGATATCCGCCGATGCCGAGCAGGATGTGGCCGCGGCTGCCGGGCTTGAGGCCGGGCAGCCCCAGGATGAGCGCGTGCTGCAGGTTGCCCTGGCACCAGCGCCGCTCGCGGCCCATCAGATCCACCGTGTTGGTGGGCATCTCCTCCCAGGTGCCGTCGAACTCGGGCAGGAGCCGCGTTTCCCAGCCGGCCCGCGCCATCAGCGCCGCCTCGACGACGTCGTGGCACAGGATCTCGCCCCCGAACGGCGGCCGGCCGGGCAGCACCGGCAGGCGGCAGTGGGCCTTGAAGGGCGCCACGCGCAGGATGGCGTTGTGGCCCCAGTAAGACCCCTCCGTGCCCTGCCAATAGTCGAGGCCGCGCAGGGCCAGCGGCGCGTAGAGCCGCACCGCGAACTGCTGCACGCGGGCGAACAACGTCTCGTGGCCCGTGGCGTAGCTGACGGTCTGGATGATGCCGACCCTGGCGTTCTCCTCCATGAGGCGGATCAGCCGGCGGATGGCATCGCCGCTCATCAGGCTGTCGGCGTCCAGCACCACGGCGAAGTCGTAGCCGTCGCCCGCCCGGTCGAGGAACTCCATGACGTTGCCGGCCTTGCGGCCGACGTTGTGGGTGCGGTGGCGATAGAACACGCGCGGCAGATCGCGCGAGGCCGGCAGCGCGGCCCAGAGGCGCTCCTCCTCGGCCGCGATGGCGGGGCGGCGCGTGTCGCTCAGCACGTGGACGTCGACGTCGTCGACCCGCCCGGTGCGGGCGAGCGAGCGCAGCGCGACCTCGACGCAGGCGAAGACGGCGGCCGGCTCCTCGTCGCAGATGGGGATGACGAGCGCCGTGCGGCTCAGCCCCGTGGCGACCGGCTCCACGGCGAGGGCGCGCCGCTCCAGGGGGGACAGCGCTTCGGGCCCGCGCAGCCAAGTCATGAATCCCAGGATCAACTGCCAGACGATCAGGCATTCCCACGCCATCACGAGGCCGAAGGGCACGAGCAGCGCCCAATCGATGAGGGAATGAGGCGCCGAGGCCAGCACGCCCACGGACAGCGCCAGGGTGACGGCCGCCAGCGCCGCGCTGGGCAGGAGGAGGATCAGGCGGCGGATGCGGGCGGGCCGGGGAGAGGATGGGGTGTCGGCTGCGTCGGAATAGGTTGCGTCGACCAATGAAGGATCCGCTGCGAGAGGGGCCGTCCGAGGGCGCCCTGAGGGAAGCGGATCAGGGCGCACGATGTTTAAAGCTTAAAGTCGCAAGTCCCTATGACAGGGGAATGCGTCACCTCGTCCGGGGCTGGCGCGGCGGGCCATGGACGCGGCGGGGAGGGACACTGGCGGACGGCTCAGGGCCCGAGCAACGCGTCGCGCAGCATGGTCCAGCTTTCGGCATCGGGCGCGCAGAGCAGGCCGCCCTCGTGGCGCGTCGCGGCGTAGGGCGTGCCGTCGAGGCAGGCCGAATGGCCGCCCGCCTCGCGATGCAGCAGCCACCCGGCCGCGTGATCCCAGGGCATGAGCTTGCTGTAGAGGGCGAAGTCGTAGAACCCACCGCAGAGCAGCCGGTACTGGTGGGCGGCGCAGCGGTAGTCGCTGGCGTTGCCGACGCGGGGAAACCGCGACGGCACGCGCTCGCGCGCCTCGCCGGGCAGAAACGTCCAGGACACGAGCCCGGCCATCTCGGCGAGGGCCGGGGCGGGGCCGACCTTCAGATCGTGACGGCGCCCGTCGGCCCGCTGAAGCCACGCGCCCTCGCCGCGCAGCGCCACGGCCCAGTCGTCCTCCACGGGGTCGAGGATGATGCCGGCCGCGATCTCGCCGCGCATGACCACGGCCGCCATCACGCCGAACAGCGGCAGGTTCGAGGCGAAGTTCTTGGTGCCGTCGATCGGGTCGATGACGAAGGCGAGGTCGGGGGCGCCGAGCGCGTCGAGCAGCGAGGGATCGCGCTCCGTGGCCTCCTCACCCACCACGACGCAGCCCGGGAAGGCCCGGCCCAGCGCCGCCGTGATGGCTGCCTCGGCGGCCTCGTCGGCGTCGGTCACGAGGTCCTGCCGGGAAGACTTCTCCCGGGTTCGCTTGGGCACGAGGCCGCGGAAGCGGGGCATGATCTCGGCGAGCGCCGCGTCGCGCAGGATCTCGACGACGGTGCCGAGCTCGGCGTGGGAGAAGGTCGACACGGGGGCGCGGCACCTTTTGCGAGGGGGACGCTGCCGGTCCTACAGGCGCGATGCGACCGCCACAAGACGGGCGGCCGCGGGACGGGGCGAGATCAGGCGATGCGGGCCTCGACGGCGTCGCCGACCTTCACCGGCCGGGCCAGGGCGGCGGCGAGCTGCGCCCGGTCGAGCTCGCCCTCCCAGCGGCTGATCACCAGGGTCGCGACGCCGTTGCCGACGAGGTTGGTGAGCGCCCGGCACTCGCTCATGAACTTGTCGATGCCGACCAGGATCGCCACGGCCGCGATGGGGATCTCGGGCACGACTTCGAGCGTCGCCGCGAGGGTGATGAAGCCCGCGCCCGTGACGCCCGACGCGCCCTTGGACGTCAGGGCCGCGATCAGCAGGATCTTGAGCTCCTGGGCCAGCGACAGGTCGGTGTTGGTGGCCTGCGCCAGGAACAGCACCGACAGGGTCATGTAGATGTTGGTGCCGTCGAGGTTAAAGCTGTAGCCGGTCGGGATGACGAGGCCGACCACGGGCTTGGAGGCGCCGAGCGCCTGCATCTTGCGGATCATGCTGGGCAGCACGGTCTCGGACGACGACGTGCCGAGCACGATGAGCAGCTCGTCCTTGATGTAGGCGATGAAGCGCAGGATCGAGAAGCCGCAGGCGCGGGCGACCAGCCCCAGCACCACGAGGATGAAGAACAGGCTCGTGCCGTAGAAAGTGGCGATCAGCTTGCCGAGATAGAGCAGGCTGCCGAGGCCGAAGGCCCCGACCGTGAACGCCATGGCGCCGAAGGCCCCAATCGGCGCGAGGTGGACGATCATGCCGATGATGCGGAAGAACACCTTGCCGGCGGCGTCGATCCCCTCGGCGACGCGCTCGCCGACCGCGCCCAGCCGCGACACCGCGATGCCGGTGAGGATGGCGACGAGCAGTACCTGGAGCAGGTCGCCCTTGGCGAAGACGTCGCCGTAGCTCGTCGGGATGATGGCCATGAGGTGGGCCGTGACGCTGTCACCCTTGGCGGCCGTGAGATAGTTGGAGACCGATTTCGGGTCGAGCTTGGCGGGATCGATGTCGAAGCCGGCGCCCGGGCGGACCACCTCGGCGACGATCATGCCGATCGCCAGGGCCAGGGTGGACACGACCTCGAAATACACGATGGCCTTGACGCCGACGCGGCACACGCGCTTCAGGTCGCCCAGCGTGGCGATGCCGTGCACCACGGTGCAGAATATCACCGGGACGCTCATCATCTTGATGAGGTTCACGGAGGCGT
>CAXTFP010000083.1:0-9225 GCA_964243135.1 uncultured Lichenihabitans sp. | reverse complement strand
ACTCGCGCAGCGCCCACACCATCGCGTCGAGCGGGTTGGTGATGCAGATCACGAAGGCGTCCGGCGCGTGCTCCTTGATGCCGGTGCCGACCGCCTCCATCACCTTGAGGTTGATGCCGATCAGGTCGTCGCGGCTCATGCCGGGCTTGCGGGGCACGCCGGCCGTGACGATGACGACGTCGGCCCCGGCGAGGCCCGCGAAGTCGTTGGCCCCCACCATGCGGGCGTCGAAGCCCTCCACCGGCGAGGCTTCCGCGATGTCGAGCGACTTGCCCTGGGGTACGCCCTCGACGATGTCGAACAGGACGATGTCGCCGAGCTCCTTCAAGCCGGCCAGGAGCGCCAAGGTCCCACCGATCTGCCCGGCCCCCACCAATGCGATCTTCTTGCGTGCCATAGCGAAAAACCGTCCATGCCGGGCGCGGGCATCCCCGCTCCCGCGCCGTCCGGATTGAGGTGAACAGGGGTCGGGCGCCTCTTTCGTCCGAATCGCCCCGCGTTGCAAGCGCGCAACGCCCCGGCACGGGACTCAATCGCCTCCATCGGCGGCCGGCCGGCGTCGGCGCGGGTCTCGCGTACGCCGCGGAACCGCGGGGCCGCAGGGCCGATTTGAAGCGGTGGCGCCGCGTGCCATGGTGCCGCATCGACCCCCGACATCCAACGCCGAGGACCCTGCCCGTGCTGTTCCCCTACCCCGTGGCGGTCTGCGATATCGGCGGCACCAACTGCCGGATCTCGATCCAGGACGGGCCCGGCCTGCCGCTGCGCAACCTGCCCCACCAGCTCACGGCCGACCACGAGGGGCTGGGCGAGGCGATCGCGGCCGCGACGGCCGCCGACCCCGTCAAGCCCCGCTCGGTGATCGCCTGCGGGGCCGGGCCGGTCGACGGGCGCCGGCTGAAGCTCACCAACGCCCCCTGGGTGATGGACGGGCCGGAGATCGCCGACCTGCTCGGCCTCGACGACGGGCTGCTGCTCAACGACTTCGAGGCCCAGGCCCTGTCGCTGCCGGCGATCGAGCCGGGCTGGGTGCGGCTGATCGGGCCGGACCTGCCGCCCGGCCCGGGGCCGCGGGTGATCCTGGGGCCCGGCACGGGGCTCGGCATCGCGGCGCTGGTCGAGGCCGAGGGGCGCTTCGCGCCCGTGTCGAGCGAGGCCTGCCACGCGGGCTTCGGCCCCGGCACGGCCGAGGAGGAGGCGTTCTGGCCCCACCTCGACCGCGTCCAGGGCCGCATCACCTCGGAAAGCGTGCTGTCGGGCGTGGGGCTCGAACGGGTCCATCGCGCCCGGCTCGCCGCCCGGGGGACGCCTGACGCCCCGCATCTGACGGCCGCGGCCATCACCGCGGCGGCGCTCGGCGCGCGGGACGGCGAGGAGGCCGCGACGGTGCGGTGCTACCTGCGGCTCGTCGCGCGGTTCGCGGGCGACATCGCCATCACGTTCATGGCGACGGGCGGGGTGACGCTCGCGGGCGGCGTGCTGCCCCGCATCGCCGATCTGATCGACGACGCGGCCTTCCGCGACGCCTTCGAGGACAAGGCCCCAGTGGCGGCCCTGACGCGGCGGACAGGCACGCGGCTGGTCATCCACGCCGATTCCGTGCTCGGCGGCATGGCGGCCCTGGCGGCCGACCCCGACCGCTTCGTGCTGGATTACGCGGCGCGGCGCTGGCGGGGATGATCGCTTCTTCCATCATGGATTCCAAAGGGCGAGCCCTTTGGC
The DNA here is from genome assembly GCA_964243135.1 of uncultured Lichenihabitans sp. Taxonomy (GTDB): domain Bacteria; phylum Pseudomonadota; class Alphaproteobacteria; order Rhizobiales; family Beijerinckiaceae; genus Lichenihabitans. The sequence goes on along the minus strand of CAXTFP010000083.1, from coordinate 7,503 downwards.
GGGTTTCAGGGCGGAGCCCTGGAGAAGCCTCTCGGATCATGAGACGCAACATTTGATCTACAAAGTATTCAGGGCTCTGCCCTGAAACCCGCAAAAGGCCGAGGGCCTTTTGAAACCAGATCAATGTGAAGTCCAGCCGCGCAGTCAAAGCTCCAGATTGTGACACTACACTTCTGTTGCTCTGCTCATCCTGCCTCGAACAGATCTTCGATCGTCAGGTCCAATCCCGGCGGGTCGAGGCGCAGGCTGCCGCCACGAAGGATCCGCGTCGCGATCTCGTCCCCGCGGCGGGCGTGGTGGATGACGGCGCGGCGGTCGGCATCGACGATCAGGTAATGGTGCAGGCTCGGCACGGCGAAGTAGCCGACGAGCTTGCCGGACCGGTCGTGGCGCCCCGTGCTGGGCGACAGGATTTCGACAACGATCACCGGGTTTGGGATCTCGATCGCTCGGCGGGGCAGACGAGGACCACAATAGACCATGGCGTCGGGCTCGTAGGCCGTCCCGGCGTCAACCCGGACCGTCGCGCCGTCCGGCAGGGCGTGGCAAGGCACGCCCGCATCGGCGATGGCCGCCCTGAGCGTGTCGTAGGCCGAGGCTTTCGCCTCGAGATGCCCGACGCTCTCGGGCGACATCGCGATCACCGTCCCGCCGTCGAGCTCGTAGCGTCCCGGGCGGCCCTCGGCCCAAACCAAGAACTCGTCGACCGTCATGGGGGCGGGAAGCGTCTCTGCCATGGCGCGAGAATAACAGGTGTCGATCGCATCGCAACGGGCGGCGACTGTCATCCATGGGCGCAGCCCGCTCGCATCGGATCGACATCGCCCTCGGTCCACCGACGGCAAGGCCGATCAGCCGCGCCGGCAGCGCCACCGGCATCCGCGAGAAGCGCGTGCTTCGGACGCCTGACCTTATCGGCCATGCTTTATCCGAAGAGGCCATCACGGCCCTCAGCACCATCTACGGCCGCCGCGAGTGTACGGGTGGACCAGGGCCAGGGGCATGATCGCCAGCGTCACCGCCCCGGCGCGGCCCCGCGCTTGATGCGGTTGAGGGCGCGGTCGAGCGCGCCGAGGAACTCCGAGCGGTCGCGCGGCCCGAAGGGTTTCGGGCCGCCCGTCACCTCGCCCGAGCCGCGCAGCTGGTCCATCAGGTTGCGTGTCGCGAGCGCCATGCCGATCGAGCTCGCGGTGAAGCTCTTGCCGTTGGGCGCCAGCACGGCCGCGCCGGCCCGCACGCAGCGGTCGGCCAGGGGCACGTCGGCCGTCACCACCACGTCGCGGGCGGTCGCGCGCTCAGCGATCCAGTCGTCCGCCACGTCCGGCCCGCTCGGCACCACCACGCGCTCGATGAAGGCGTCGCGCGGCACCATCATGGGGCTGTTCGACACCACGTAGACGCGGGCGCCGTGCCGCTCGGCCACGCGATACACCTCGGCCTTCACAGGGCAGGCGTCGGCGTCGACGTAGACGGCGATCGGCGCCCCCACGGCGGGCAGCGCCCCGCTCACGCCGGCGCCAGCCGCTCGACGAGGAACACCTCGGCGTGGGTGCCGACGTGGAGGTCGCCCTCGCTCGTCACCCAGCCGCGGAACATGCCGCCGGTGTTGAAGGGGGCCGCGACCCGGCCCGCGGCGTCGAGCGCGATCAGCCCCGCCCCCACCCCGCGCGGCGTGAGGTTGGCCAACACGCCGGCCGTCGCCACGGCCAGCGCGTCGCCGCGGTATTGCATCCGGCAGGCGACGTCGTGGGCCAGCGCGTGGCGGATGAAGGCCTCGCCCTGGCCGGTGCCCGACACCGCGCAGACTCCGTCCAGCGCGTAGGTGCCGGCGCCGGGGATGGGGCTGTCGCCGACGCGGCCCGCGGGCTTGTTGGTGTAGCCGCCCGTCGAGGTCGCGGCCGCGAGGTGGCCGGCGCGGTCGAGCGCCACCGCGCCCACGGTGCCGTGCTTCTCGGCCTCGCTGGCGGCCGCCACCGTGCCGGCCTCGCCGCGCGCCTTCATGCTGAGGAGGTTCTCGCGCCGCCGCTCCGTGGTGAAGTAGGAGGGGTCGACGAGGGCGAGGCCGCGCTCGCCCGCGTCGCGGTCAGCCGCCGGCCCGGCCAAGAGGACGACCTGCCCGGCGTCCAGCACGGCGCGGGCCGCCCGGACGGGGTTGCGCACCCGCCTCACGCCGATCACGGCGCCGGCGGCCCGCCCGGTCCCGTCCATGATCGAGGCGTCGAGTTCATGCTCGCCCTCGGCGTTCAGCGCGGCGCCGTGGCCGGCGTTGAAGTGGGGCGAGTCCTCCATCACCACGACCGCGGCCTCCACCGCGTCGAGCGAGCGGCCGCCGGCCCGCAGCACGGCCCAGCCGGCGCGGAGCGCCGCGGCGAGGGCGTCGCGCGCTTCCGCCCATTCGGCAGCGGGGAGGCCCTGCACGGGCATCACGCCGCAGCCGCCGTGCACCGCGATGGCGATCGTATCCATGGTGGAGGTCCTCAGCGGTGGGTGAAGTTGGGGGCGCGCTTCTCGACGAAGGCCGCCATGCCCTCGCGGCGGTCCGCGGTGGCGAAGAGCGCGTGGAGGGCGCGGCGCTCGAAGAGCAGGCCCTCGGCGAGGCTCATCTCCTCGGCGCGGCCGAGGCACTCCTTCAGCGATAGCAGAGCGGGCAGCGACATGCCGGCGATGGACTCCGCGGTCCGCATCGCCTCAGCCATGAGGTCGGCGGCCGGCACCACGCGGGCCACGAGGCCGGAGCGCTCGGCCTCGGCCGCGTCCATCATGCGGCCCGTCAGGCACAGGTCGGTGGCCTTGGCCTTGCCGACGGCGCGGATCAGCCGCTGCGAGCCGCCGATGCCCGGGATGATGCCGAGCTTGATCTCGGGCTGGCCGAACTTCGCGGTGTCGGACGCGATGATCATGTCGCACATCATGGCGAGTTCGCAGCCGCCGCCGAGCGCGAAGCCCGACACGGCCGCGACGATGGGCTTGCGGACGCGGGTCAGCGCCCCCCAGCCGCCGAAGCCGTCCTCCAGGAACATCGCGACCGCGTCGGCCGCCGCCATCTCCTTGATGTCGGCGCCCGCCGCAAAGGCCTTGTCGGAGCCGGTGATCACGAGGCAGCCGATCGCGGGGTCGGCGTCGAAGGCGGCCGCCGCCTCCGTCACCTCGCGCATCACCTGGCGGTTCAGGGCGTTCAGGGCCTTCGGCCGGTTCAGCGTGAGCAGCCCGACGCGCCCGCGCCGTTCGACCAGGATCGTGTCGTAGGCCTCGTCGGGCGTCATGGCGGTCCTTCCGGAAGATTCCGTTCGGCCGTCTTCTGCCAAAGATTCCGGCCGATGTCGCGCGCCTCCGCGCGGCCCGGCTCCCGGGCAGGCTCCCGTTAACCCGCCGGCAAGGCGGGCCCGCGATAAGGGTCGGGGCAGGATCGCGTTAACCACGATCGCGATGCTGCGTCCGGTGTGGCGACGGAGCCGCAGTGGACCGGGGTTTGGAGACATCGGCATGGCTCGCACGCGCATGGCGGTGCGCCGCAGGGCGCGGGGGCGGTCCCGGCTGTCCTGGGCGGCGCTGACGGTGGTGCCCTGGTGCCTCGCGGCGGGGCTGCTCGTGTCCATGGCGGCCGACGCCGGGCAGGATCCGGCCATCGGCATGACGCGCCTCGACCTGACCGACCCCGCCCCCGCCATGCCGGGCGACCTCGTCCCCCTCGCGGACGCCGTCGAGGGCGCGGGTTTCGCGCTGCCCGGCGGCGACCTCCTGTCTCGCGCCGTCCACCGCGCCGCGGCGGGCGAGCCCGACGGGGTGGAGCCCCGCGCGGTGCTCAAGGGCGAGGGCCGCCCGATGCCGGCGGTCGAGCGCGACCGCCGCGGCGACCCGAGGAACGCCGTGCGGCCCACCTTCGCGGTGGCGCTGCGCGCGCCGGGCTCGCTCCCCCTTTACAGCGCCGCGGCGCTGCTCTTCGGGCCCGGTGACGAGGAGGGGGACGGCTTCGCGCCCGTGCCGGTCGATGGGCCCTGGGCCGACCCGTCGCGGCTCCGGCCGCTGCCGCGCGACCTGTCGGTGACGACGCGCCCGACCCACGCGGCCAACTCCCCCCAGGCCGAGGCCGGCTCGACCACGCCCCCCGTGGGCGACGGCGCGACGCCCGGGGTGGCGCGCGCCGTGTCGCTGGCCTCGACCACGCCGGCCGCGGCCGACGACACGCCGATTGAGATCGCGGCCCTGCCGAAGTTCTCGCGCGGGCCGCACGGCCTCGTCACGGGCGACGCGACCGTGGTGGGCATCGCCCTGCCCCACCCGGACTACGCCGCCACGGTCGAGACGGCCAAGTCGGAGCCCGAGCAGCGCTGCCTCGCCGAGGCCGTCTACTTCGAGGCGCGGAGCGAGCCCGAGGAGGGCCAGGCCGCCGTGGCGCAGGTGGTGCTCAACCGCGCCATGAGCGGGCTCTACCCGGGCTCGGTCTGCGGCGTGGTGTTCCAAAACCAGCAGCACCGCAATGCCTGCCAGTTCTCCTTCGCGTGCGAGGGCCGCGCGCTGCGGGTGACGGAGGGCCAGTCCTGGGACCGCGCGGTGAGGATCGCCCGCGAGGTCACGGACGGGTCGACCTACGTGTCGGACATCGGCGGCTCGACGCATTACCACGCCAACTACGTGCGGCCGGGCTGGGCGCGGTCGCTGCGGCGTACGGAAGCGATCGGCCACCACATCTTCTACGCGCTGAAGCCCGGGCAGACGTGACGCCCGCGACCGCCGTCAGTGCGGGCAGGACTCGTCCAGCGCGGCCGCGAGGTCGAAGCCGCCGAACAGGGTGCCGGGGCGGATCTTCCGGCTCGGCTTGAGGGCGACCGGCCCGGCGGCCGGCTGCAGCGTCATCGGCTGGGTGACGTGCCACGCCCCGTCGGCATCGCGCTTGAACAGCGTGCAGGACATCTGGAACTCGGGCGCGGCCGCGGGGGCGGCCGGCGGCGCCCCCTGGGCCCGAGCCGTCGGTGCGGCCAGCAGCAGGAGGGCGGGGGCGAGGAGGAGGCTTCTCATGGCGGCGGGGTCCGGGGCGCGGTTCGCGGTCCGAACCCTTAGCGCGATTCGCGGCTCGCCTCCATGGCGCGCATCCGGTCGGGGCGGCGCAATCTCCGTTATCGCCTCGCCGTCCGTCCGCGCCTTCGGGGGGCTGGCGAGCGGGTCCCCTGATCCTCCTCCGGGGCGGGGGCCGCATCGGGACCGGCGCATGGACCGACACGGTAGCCGAAGCCGGCGCCCTCCTCACCCCCGAGATGGCCGGGCTGACAGGATGGCCCCGCCCGACGGAAGAGCAGGGGCGACTGCCTCATCTCGTTGTCGGCCAGGGTCGGGGTGGGACAGCCCGCCAGGAGGAGGGCCAGCGGGATCGCGGTGGAGGCACGGCTCATCGGCAGTCTCGCGGTCGGTTCGGCTTCCGAGCGGCTGCTCCAGACAGGCGGACACGTCGAGGAACGCCCGCCTCGCAGGTGCGGTTCGCGCGCGGGGCCTAGTTCACCACCCTGTCGCAGGGTCGAGCGGGACCGGGCCGTGCGCGATGGGATCGGCCGGTCTGAAGGCTCGCCACCATGGTGGGACAGCGTTCGGTCCGTGACGGGTGAGCCTGCCAGCCTGTTCCAGTTCCTGCCGTCGACGGAGGGTTTTGGTGTACCTACAATCTGCCTATGATGATCGTCCTCGATGAGGTAAAGCGCGCTGCCAACCTCGGCAAGCACGGTCTCGACCTGGCCGAGTTTGAGGACGGGTTCGACTTCGACGGCGCCACCCGGTTTCCAGCCTACCCGAGTCGCATCGGCCGGGTTCGGCTCGGCCTCATCGGCTGGTTTCGGGGTCAGATCGTCGTCGGGATCGTGTCCCCTCTCGGCTCGGAGGCCCTGTCGCTGGTCAGCCTCCGGCCTGCGAGCACGACGGAAAGGGAACGCTATGGCTTCTGACGAACACGCACCGGGCTTCGTCCCCGGCCAGGGCTACTCCCAAGAGGATTGGGACGAGGTCTGCGACAATCCCGAGATCACGGATGAGCAGTTCGCGCGCAACGTCCCGCTGTCAGAGGCCATGCCCGAGCTCGTCGTGGCGATGCGGCGCAAGCGCGGCAACCAGCGGGCGCCGACGAAGGATCTCGTGTCGCTCCGGCTCGACAAGGACGTCCTCGCCACCCTGCGGGCGAGCGGATCGGGATGGCAGGGCCGGGCCAACGACATGCTGCGCGAGGGGCTCGGGCTGCCGGTCGCTGCCCGGGAGTCCCGAGGACCACCACGCGGGCCACTCGACGCGCCGCCGCCCGATGCCGGCCCGTCGGGAAGGGGGTGACGCCCTGCGGAGCCGCGGCCCGCTTCGCGGGGTAGGCGGCCGGAGGGGCGATCCCGGCATCGTCATGCCTGCCCACCCCGGGCGTCCCGTCACGAGATGGTGCCCAGCGGCTTGATCTCCAGGCCGCGGGCGATCTCCAGGTGCGACAGCACGGGCAGCGTGGCGAACATGCGCTCGACGATCATGCGGACGTAGGTCCGCACCTCGGGCGCCGCGATCAGCACGAAGCTGTGGCCCGCGTCCATGCGCTCGCGGATGGCGGTGGAGGCTTCCTGGCCGAACTGCTCCACCATGCGGGGGTCGAGCTCGAACTCGGTCACCTCGCCCTTGGCGTCGCGCTTGATGCTCTGGTGGAAGGCGAGGTCCCAGCGGTTGCCGAGGCGCAGCACCTTGAGCGAGCCGTTCTCCGCCAGGTCGCCGCAGATCTGCTGGCTCATCCGCACCCGCACGTGCTCGGCCACCTGCTCGGAGCGGCGCACGTGCGGCACGATCTCGGCGATGGCCTCCAAGATGAGGTGCAGGTTGCGGATCGACACGCGCTCGCCGAGCAGCAGCTTCAGCACGGCCTGCAGGCCCGAATACGAGATCTGGCCCGGGCAGATGTCGTCGATGAGCTTCTTGTATTCCGGGTCCAGCCGGTCGAGCAGGGCGCGCATGTCCTTGTAGGACAGGAGCTGGGACAGGTTGTTGCGGATCACCTCGCTCAAGTGGGTCAGCAGGATCGACAGCGTGTCGACGATCTGGAAGTTCTGCCGCTTGGCCTCGGCCGCGTAGGCGTCCGACACCCACAGCGCCTTCATGCCGAAGGCGGGCTCGCGCGTTTCCAGCCCCGGGATGTCGGGCTTGGGGCCGTCGCCCGTGATGATGAGGCACTCGCCGAGCCGCAGCTCCTGGGCGACCACCACCGTGCCGTGGATCTTGATCTGGTAGGACTTGGCCGGAACGTCCATGCTGTCCGACACCTTGATCTCGGGCACCACGAAGCCGTACTGGCGGGCGAACTTGCGGCGCATCTTGGTGACGCGGTGGGCGAGCTCGGCCTGCGACGGCATGAGCCGCGCCGAAAGCTGCTTGCCGAGCGCGATCTCGATCTCGGCGGTGCGCAGGAACTCCTTCACCGAATCCTTGGTCTCGGCCGCCGCCACGTCGGCCGCCTGGGCGGCCTCGGCCGCGGCCGCGGCGCGCTCGGCCGCCACG
>CAXTFP010000082.1:0-9311 GCA_964243135.1 uncultured Lichenihabitans sp. | reverse complement strand
AGGTGGACTTCAACCTGCCGGGCCGCTTCGGCGCCTTCTACATCGATCCCCACAGCGACAAGGTCACGCCGGTGATGCTGCACCGGGCCATGTTCGGCTCGCTGGAGCGCTTCACCGGCATCCTGATCGAGCATTTCGCCGGCCACATGCCGCTGTGGCTGTCCCCCGTCCAGATCGTCGTCGCCACCATCACGGAGGAAGCCGACGATTACGCGCTGCAACTGATCGCCGAGGCGCGGCGCATGAGGCTGCGGGTCGAAGGCGACCTGCGCAACGAGAAGATCAACTACAAGGTGCGCGAGCATTCCCTGGCCAAGATCCCGGTGCTGCTCGTAGTCGGCCGCAAGGAGGCGGCCGAGCGCACCGTCTCGATGCGCCGCCTCGGCTCCCCGAACCAGACCGGCGGCGCGGCCGATGCCGTGCTGGCGGCGCTCGTCGAGGAGGCGGTGGCGCCCGACCTGCGGCGGACGATCGCGGCGGCGGCGGTGGCGGAAGCCGCAGAGTAGCATGGTGCTCCGGGACGGCTCGCTGTCGCCTCGGGTTGCCGGTCCTCGACTCGGGAGCAAGCATGACCGTCGTGACCGTCCACCAAGCGAAGGCACAGCTTTCCGAACTCCTCGTGCAGGTGCAGGAGGGTGAGGAAGTGGTGATCGCGAAAGGCAAGGAGCCCGTCGCGCGCCTCGTCCCCTTCGAGGGTCCGAGACCACGCCGTCCCGGCCGCCTGAAAGGCAGGGTCGGCCTCACCCCCGCCTTCTTCGATCACCTGCCGGACGACGAAACGACGGCTTGGGGCGTCGATTGAGGCTCATCCTCGACACCCACGCCCTGATCTGGTGGCTGGGGGACGACCCCGCGCTGTCATTGATGGCGCGGGACGCCATCCTGGACCCGGTGAACGAGATCCTCGTCAGCGCGGCATCCGCCATGGAGGTCGTCACGAAACACCGCCTCGGCAAACTGCCCTAGGCCGCGCCACTGGCGCAGGACTTCGAGGCCATCGTGAGGGAAGAGGGCTTCGTCCCGCTATCCATCTCGCTTCGGCACGCGACGCTCGCGGGCGGCCTTCGCATCGCGCACAAGGATCCGTTCGATCGCTTCCTGGTCGCGCAGTCGCTGATCGAGGGTGTGGCACTCGCGTCGAACGAACAGGTCTTCGATGCGTTCGGCGTCACGCGCCTCTGGTGAGGCAGTCGGATCCCTACTTCGGCGTCGCCGCGGCCGCGTCGGCCAGCGCCTTGGCCTGGGGGGCCGGCGGGTCGCCGAGCATCACGGCGGGCTTGCCGCCCTCGACCAGCGCGGCCCAGACTCTCGCCCCGTGCGGCGCCCACAGCACGTCCAGAGTGTTGCCGGCGCAGTCGTGAACCTTGCACAGGTGGTCGAGCCGGTAGGGCGTGCCGGCGACATCGACGGTCTTCATCGGCACGGCCGTGCCCTCGCCCTGGCTGGAAGCGCGCTTGACCCAGTCGGGGGCGGCCTTGGCCTTCACGAGGCGGGCGAAGTTGCCCTTGTAGGGCTGCAGCGCCAGCACGTCGAAGAGGTAGGTGTCGGGCTCGGCGGCCCGGGCCGTGCCCGACAGGGCGAGGCCGATGATGAGCGCGAGCGCAGCGAATCGCATGGGACACTCTCGGTACGCGGATGACCTCGCGCAGTGTCGCCGCCCCGGCAGCCGGCGGCAAGCCTGCCGCCCCGCCACACTCCGCCGCGCCGCCCGCCTTGCCTCCGGTCGCCGATGCAGGCAAACCTTCGCGGCGCGAGCGACGCTGGGGAGAGGTGAATGAGGCGCGAGCTGATCCTGGCGGCGGTCCTCCTCGGCGCGGCCCTGCCGGCCGCGGCGAGGGCGGCGGAGGGCGCGGTCCCCCTGCTCATCGCCGTGCCGCCGCCCACCACCCTGCGGGGCGCCGCGGCCGAGGACGCCGCGCCGCTACCCGGCATGGCGCTCGATCCGCGGGTGCCCGAGTCGATCTACCACGGGCTCTCGATCGGCTCCGAGATCTTCGGCGTGTCGGGCCATGGCATCCGGGGCGGGATCGGAGGGGACGTCTACGCCGGTTACGACCGCGTGCTCGACGGTGGCCTGCTGGTCGGGCTGCAGGGCGCCACCGGGTACGGCCCGGCGCTTTGGAGCTGGCCGGGCCTCAAGGGTTTCGACTTCGGCAAGGCCAGCGCGCAGGTCGGCTACCCCATGGGACGCTTCACGCCCTTCGTCACGGCGGGCCTCGTCGTGGCCAAGCCCGTCACGGGGGCGGCCCTCGCTACCAACGCGACGGACGGCCTCAACGACCTGATGAACGGCGCCGGCAGCCTCTACGCCGCGCCGCGCGTCGGCGCCGGCTTCGCCTATGCGCTGACGAACAACACCACCGTCACCTTCGACGTGTCGGTCGGCCGGGGCCTGGCGGGCGCCCTGCCCTGACGGGGTGCGCGCGTCAGAAGTGGCTGAAGGAGCCGCGGGCGAAGAGCGCCGGCGCGCCGGCGCGGCCGCGGAAGGCGACCGGGCCCGCGCCGGCCACGACGCGGCCGATGACCGTCACCGGCACGCCGGCCGCCCGCGCGGCCGCCTCGAAGCTGCGGGCGGCTCCCTCCGGCACGCTCGCCAGGATCTCGTAGTCGTCGCCGCCCGTCACGGCGACATCGAAGGCTTCCGCGTCCTCCGCCGCAGCGCGCCGCGCGGCCTCCGACAGCGGCACGGCCGCGAGGTCGACCTCGGCCGAGGTGCCCGAGGCGCGCATCATCTTGACGAGGTCGCCCACGAGCCCGTCCGACACGTCCATCGCGCCGGTGGCGAAGCCGAGCAGCGCCGCCCGCAGCGCGAGCCGCGGCCGGGGGTGGAGGTAGCGGTCAAGGAGGTGCGCCTCTCTGGCTGCGGCGGCCCGGCCCGAGAGCCGCAGGCGGAGCCCGAGCGCCGCGTCGCCGATCGTGCCCGACACGTAGAGGCGATCCCCACCCCGCGCGCCGGTGCGCGGCACCATGCGGCCCAGGGGCACGGCTCCGAAGGCCGTGATCGACAGGGTCAGCGGCCCCGGCGTCCGCACCGTGTCGCCGCCGAGCAGCGGGCAAGCGTGGAGGGCGGCATCCTCGCCGAGGCCGCGCGCGAAGGCTCCGAGCCAGTCGGCCGTCCAGCCTGCGGGCAGCGCCAGGGCGAGGGTGAAGCCGAGCGGTTCGGCGCCCTTGGCCGCGAGATCGGACAGGTTCACGCGCAGGGCCTTGCGGGCGATGCTGTCGGGCGGGTCGACGGCGAAGAAGTGGACGCCGGCCACCAGGGCGTCGAGCGTGACAACGAGGTCGCGGCCCGGCGGGGGAGCGATCAGGGCCGCGTCGTCCAGCAGGCCGAGCCCGCCCGGCCCCGCGATGGGCGCGAAGAAGCGGGCGATCAGGCTGTCCTCGTCGAGCGGCGCGGTCATGGGGTGGCGGGTCCGGGGGACAAGCCCACGACTCTCCCGACGAGGGCCAACGAGAGGCCCTTCTTAGTCTCCAGAGCCCTGTCGGGCCTCCTCCACCGCCTTTCAGGCGGTCCCCCTCCTCCGCGGGGCGGAGGAGGACACACGACGGGACCGCAGCGTCTCCTCCTCCACGGTGTGGAGGAGGGGGACCGCGCGAAGCGCGGTGGAGGAGGCCCGACCGGGTGCGAGGCTTCAGGGTCCACTTTTACCCGATCACCCCGCCCCGCCCTCACAGGTTCTCCACCTGCGACACCCCCGCCAGCGAGCGGAGCGCGTTGGCGACCTCGGGCGACAGGAGGTATCGCTCCGTCAGCTTCACCTCGGCCTCGCGCTCCCCGCCCCGGACCGGCACGAGGAACGACACTTCGCCGTCGCCGCGCCGCCCGAGGGCGGTGCGGATGGCGTCGACCGGGGCGCCTTCGCGCAGGTGGACGCGCAACCCCTTGCCGATGCGGCAGGCCGCGGCCTCCAGACCTTCGGCCTTGACGATCCGCACCCGCACCTCGTCGCCCTCCGCGCTGGCCTGCACGTCGAGCAGCACGGCCTTGCCCTTCTCGAACAGGTCGCGATGGGTGTTCAGCGTTTCCTGGAACATGATGGCCTCGTATTGCCCCGTCGGGTCCGACAGGGTGACGATGCCGATCTTGTTGCCGGACTTCGTGCGCCGCTCGTTGCGGTCGAGCACGGTGGCGGCGAGCCGGGCGCCGCTCTTGCCGCCCTTCACGTCGCGCGCGAAGGACGCCCAGCGCTCGACCTTCAGCCGCTCCAGCACGCGGCCGTAGTCGTCGAGCGGGTGGCCCGACAGGAAGAAGCCGATGGCGTCGAACTCGCGCTTCAGCCGCTCGGCCGCGGGCCAGGAGCGGCCCTGCGGCAGGCGCAGCTCGGCGGTCTCGTCGGCTCCGCCGAACAGAGCGCTCTGCCCGGCCTGCCGCTCGCCGTGCATGCGGTTTGCCTGGGCCATCATGGACTCGATGCCGCCGAACACGGCCGCGCGGTCGGCTTCGAGCTCGTCGAAGGCGCCCGCGGCCGCCAGGCTCTCCAGCACCTTCTTGTTGACCTCGCGCGGGTTGATGCGGGACGCGAAGTCGCCGAGCGACGCGAAGGGCCGGTCGCCGCGCGCCCGCATCAGCGCCGCCACCTGCCCCTCGCCGGCCCCCTTCACGGCGGACAGCGCGTAGCGGATGGTGCGCTTGGCGGCATCCACCTCGAAGTCGACGCCCGACAGGTTGACGGAGGGCGGCTCCACCGTGAGCCCCATGCGCTGCGCTTCCTGCCTGAACTCGGACAGCTTGTCGGTGTTGGCCTTGTCGAGCGTCATCGAGGCGGCCAGGAACTCGACCGGGTAGTTCGCCTTGAGGTAGGCCGTCTGGTACGAGATCAGCGCGTAGGCGGCGGCGTGGCTCTTGTTGAAGCCGTAGTCGGCGAACTTGGCCAGGAGGTCGAAGATCTCGTCGGCCTTGGCCTTGGGGATGTCGCGCTCGACCGCGCCGTCCACGAAGCGGGCGCGCTGCGCGTCCATCTCGGCCTTGATCTTCTTGCCCATGGCGCGGCGCAGCATGTCGGCCTCGCCGAGCGAGTAGCCCGACAGGGTCTGGGCGGCCTGCATCACCTGTTCCTGGTAGATGATGACCCCGAACGTCTCCTTCAGCACGGGTTCGAGCTTCGGGTGCGGGTACTCCGGCACCTCCTCGCCGAGCTTGCGCGCGCAATAGACCGGGATGTTGGCCATCGGCCCCGGCCGGTACAGCGCCACCAGCGCGATGATGTCCTCCAGCCGGTCGGCCTTCATCTCGGCCAGCGCCTTGCGCATGCCGGCCGACTCCACCTGGAACACCCCGACCGTCTCGCCGCGGCCCAGCATGGCGTAGCTCGGCTTGTCGTCGAGCGGGATGGTGGACAGGTCAAGCGCGATGCCCCGCCGGGCGATCAGCTTGATGCAGGTGTCGATCACCGTCAGGGTCTTCAGGCCCAGGAAGTCGAACTTCACGAGGCCGGCCGGCTCCACCCACTTCATGTTGAACTGGGTGGCCGGCATGTCGGACTTGGGGTCCTTGTAGAGCGGCACGAGCTCGTGCAGCGGCCGGTCGCCGATGACGATGCCGGCCGCGTGGGTTGAGGCGTTGGAGTAGAGGCCCTCCAGCGTCCGCGAGATGCCGAGGAGCTTGGCGACCTTCTCGTCGGCCTCGGCGGCCTCCTGGAGCCGCGGCTCGCCCTCGATGGCCTGGGCCAGGGTGACGGGGTTGGCGGGGTTCTGCGGCACGAGCTTGGCGAGCTTGTCGACCTGCCCGAGCGGCATCTCCAGCACGCGGCCGACGTTGCGCAGCACGCCGCGCGCCAGGAACGATCCGAAGGTGACGATCTGCGCCACGCGGTCGACGCCGTAGCGCCTGCGCACGTACTGGATCACCTCCTCGCGCCGCGTCTGGCAGAAGTCGATGTCGAAGTCCGGCATCGAGATGCGCTCGGGGTTGAGGAACCGCTCGAACAGCAGCCCGAAGCGCATCGGGTCGAGGTCCGTGACGGTGAGCGCGTAGGCCACGAGCGAGCCCGCGCCCGAGCCGCGGCCGGGACCGACCGGGATGTCCTGGGCCTTGGCCCATTTGATGAAGTCCGACACGATCAGGAAGTAGCCGGGGAACTTCATGTTGGCGATGACGTCGAGCTCGAAGGCGAGCCGCGCCCGGTAGTCCTCCTCGGCGAAGCCCGGCGCCGGCCCGTGGGCGGCGAGCCGCGCCTCGAGCCCCACCGCGGATTGCTCGCGCAGCGCCGCCTCGGCGTCGAGCGGCGTGCCGTCGAGCGAGGTGTAGTTCGGCAGGATGGGCTTGCGGGTGCGCGGCCGATAGGAGCAGCGCCGCGCGATCTCGACCGTGTTGGCGGTGGCCTCCGGCAGGTCGGCGAAGAGCTTCACCATCTCGGCGCGGGTGCGGAAGCGGTGCTCGGGCGAAAGCTGCCGCCGGTCCGGCGTGCCGAGCACCTGCCCCTCGGCGATGCAGATCAGCGCGTCGTGGGCCTCGTGGTCCGCCACCGCGGCGAAGAAGGGCTCGTTGGTGGCGACGAGGCGCAGGGACCGGCCGTAGGCCATCTCGACGAGGTGGGATTCGAGCCGCCGCTCCTCCGCGAGGCCGTGGCGCTGCAGCTCGACGCAGACGTTCGCGGCCCCGAAGGCCCCGACCAGCCGGTCGAGCCGCGCCGCGGCGGCGTCGGGCTTGCCGGCCGACAGCACGCGGTCGACCGCGCCGTTGGGGCCGCCGGTCAGCAAGATCAGCCCGGCCGTGCCCCCGGCCAACCGGTCGAGGGCGACGTGGGGCTCGTCGCCGGGCTCGGGCAGCGTGTAGGCCTCGGAGGCGAGGCGCATCAGGTTGACGTAGCCCTCCTCGGTGGCCGCCAGGATCACGACCGAGCCGCGCGCGTTGCGGTGCACGTCGCGCCCGAACAGGGCGCCGTCGCCGAAGTCGATCGTCAACTGCACGCCGGTGATGGGCTGCACGCCCTCCTTGGACAGCTTCTCGGAAAATTCGAGGGCGCCGAACAGGTTGTTGGTGTCCGTGATGGCCAGCGCCGGCATCGCGTCCGCCACCGCCAGCTTGGCCAGCTTGGCGATGGTCAGCGCCCCCTCGCGCAGCGAGAAGGACGTGTGGACGTGGAGATGCACGAAGCCGGGTCCCTGGGTCGTCACGCGCCGTCATCCTCCTGAGGGGGAGAAAACTCTGCGCCGGAGGGGCGCCCGAGTCGAGTCGCGCGGACGCCCCCGCCTGGGGATGGATCCGCAGTGAGGCCAAGGGTCGCCCCGAAGGGCTACTTTAGAGGCCGAGTTCGGCGGCCGTGAAGTCCGACAGCGCGAAGGCGATCCCCTCGGGCGCGGCGCCGGGGCCGGCTTGCTCGCGCCGCCGCAACTCGCCGCGGAGGATCTTGCCCGACAAAGTTTTGGGCAGGGCGGACACGAATTCGATCTGGCGCACCCGTTTGAACGGCGCGAGGCGCCCGGCGAGCAGGCGGAAGATCGACAGCGCCGTGGCGCGGTCGGGCGAGGCACCAGCCGCGAGGATGACGTAGGCCTTCGGCACCGCGAGGCGGAGCGCGTCGGGCCGCGGCACCACGGCGGATTCCACTACGGACGGGTGCTCGATCAGCGCGCTTTCGAGCTCGAACGGGCTGATGCGGTAGTCCGATGACTTGAACACGTCGTCGGCGCGGCCCACGAAGGTGAGGTGGCCGTCGTCGTCGAGCACGGCCACGTCGCCGGTGCGGTAGAACGCGCCCTCCGCGCCCGCGACGCGGCCGTCCTCGCCCTGGTAACCCTGCATCAGCCCCATCGGCCGGTCGGCGCCGAGCCTCAGGCACAGTTCGCCCTCGCGCGCTGGCCGGTCGTCGGCGTCGAGCAGCACGACCTCGTAGCCCGGCAGCGGACGGCCCATGGTGCCGGGCTTGACGCGCTGGCCGGGGCTGTTGCCGACCTGGGCCGTGGTCTCGGTCTGTCCGTAGGCGTCCCGGATCGTCAGGCCCCAGGCGCGGCGCACCGCGGCGATCACCTCGGCGTTGAGCGGCTCGCCGGAGGCGCAAACCTCGCGCAGCCGCGTGCGCGTCGCCGCGAGGTCCTCCTGCACCAGCAGGCGCCACGCGGTCGGCGGCGCGCAGAAGGTGGTGACGCCGTGGGCCGCGACCGCGGCCAGGAGCTGGCCCGCGTCGAAGCGCGGCTGATCGACCACCATCACGGTGGCGCCGGCGGTCCAGGGCGCGAAGATCGAGCTCCACGCGTGCTTGGCCCAGCCGGGGGACGACACGTTGAGGTGGAGGTCGCCGGGGCGCAGGCCCAGCCAGTAGAGGGTGGACAGCGCGCCCACGGGATAGCTCGCGTGGCTGTGGCGCACGAGCTTCGGCTTCGCGGTGGTGCCGGAGGTGAAGTAGAGCAGCAGCGGGTCGTCCCCCGCGGCGCGTTCGTCGGGCGAGAACGGGTCCGGCAGGGCCTCGGCCTCGTCGAGGCTCGACCAGCCGGGCGGGGCCGGTCCCTCGGTCACGACCCGCAGCACGCCGCGCCCGCAGACGGCGTCGCATTTCGCCACCTGATCGGGCACGGCCACGATCAGTCGGGCGCCACCGCGCTCCAGCCTGTCGGCGAGCTCCGGCGGCGTCAACACCGTCGTGGCTGGGATCACCACGGCGCCGAGCTTCATGGCGGCCAGCACCGTGTCCCACAGGGGACCCACGCCGCCGGCCAGCAGCACGAGGGCGTCCCCCTTGCGCAGTCCCAGGGCCGCGAGGTGGTTCGCCACGCGGTTCGAGCGGCGCGCCAGGGCCGCGAAGCTGATCGCGCGCTCGGTGCCGGCCGCGGGATCGACGATGCGCAGCGCGGGGCGGTCGCGGCTGGCGAGGTCGGTCGCGAGTTCGGCGTCGAACCAGTCGAGGGCCCAGTTGAAGCCGGACGTGTCGGGCCAGCGGAAGCCCGCTACGGCGGCCTCGTAGTCGTCGCGGTAACGGAGGAGGAAGTCGCGGGCCTCGGCGAATGTCGTCATTCCACGTCGGTCCGACACCTCGGGCGGAGAACGGGACGACCCGACGGAGCCCGATGGCTCTCCGTCAGCGCAGGGGCGTCGCGCGTCCCAGTCCGCCCGTCACTTGGGCGACAGCACCATCACCATCTGCCGACCTTCCATGGACGGCTCGGTCTCGACCTTGGCGATCGTGCCGGTCTCGGTCCTGACGCGGTCGAGCAGCCGGTAGCCGATGTCCTGATGCGCCATCTCGCGCCCGCGGAACCGCAACGTCACCTTGACCTTGTCGCCTTCCTCGAAGAAGCGCTTCACGGCCCTCATCTTCACGTCGTAGTCGTGCTCGTCGATCCCGGGCCGGAGCTTGATCTCCTTGACCTCGACG
>CAXTFP010000081.1:0-9357 GCA_964243135.1 uncultured Lichenihabitans sp. | reverse complement strand
GGATGTAGCCCAAACCGCCCACGCCGCCCGCGGCGCTGGCGTTCGCGAGGTCGACGTTCGTCAGTGTCACGGTCGCGGCTGGCCCGACGAACACTGCGCCGCCTGCCCCAAGGCCACCGCCGCCGCCAGCCGTGCCGTTGCCACCCTGGGCTTTCACGTTCTGGATGGTGAGGTTCAAGATGCCGACCGTCGTGGCGGCTGCGTCCTGTCCGTTCGCGGCGATGCCGGAGATCAGGAAGCCGCGGAACTGGCTGCCGCCGTCGAGCGTGCTGCCCTTCGCATCGATCTGCACCGAGGTGGCGACGAGCGGCAGGTTCGACAGCAGATGGATCGTGCCGACATTGCCCGAGAAGGTGATCGAGTTGCCGCCGCCCACGGCGTTGGCGTCGATGATCGCTTGGCGCAGTGAGCCAGCACCGCTGTCCGCGTTGGTCGTGACCGTGAACGTCGCCATCCTCGCCTCTGCCCTTCATCGCGCCGCTCAGGCGCCCTTGTCCATTGTGGGATCCGTAGCGGGGTGGAGAGCACTGTCGAGCGAAACCGCATTGACCGGACTGTTCGGGTTAGGTTTCGGTTAACCGTTGCCCGCCCGCCATAGCGGCGCGACGCTGTCCGTAGTTGGGCCTTGGTGCACGGGTTCAGCCCCCATACGGCCCGGTGAACAGGTCGCTGAGCGCCCGCCGCGCCAAGCAGGTCAGTCGTCGGCGCCGTAGATGCTTCAGCTTCTTTTCAGGATGCGGCACCGCTGGCGGAGGGCAGCGCGCGCCGGGCGATTGTCATCGGCTCGCGAGCAGGCGACCGCCAAGCCCTACGAGGCACAGGCCCATGACAGTCTCGACCGGAGCCTTGGCCCGGGTGAAGCCGCGACGGACGCGGCCATCCGAGAACATCAGCGCCAAGCTGCAATACCACAGCGCCGACACGCCCGTGGCGATGGCCAGGATGGCCGCGTAGACCCAGAGCGGCGCAGCACTTGGGACCATGACGGCGAAGATGGAGCCGTAGAAGGCGAGCGACTTCGGGCTGCTCATGCTGACGAGGTAGGCCCGGCGCATCGCCGGCCAGATCGCGACGGTGTCCGCGATCCCCGCGTTCGCCACAGGTCGGCGCGCGCCCAGCACCATCCTGACACCGAGCCAGATCAGGTAGGCGGCACCGATGAGTCGAACGCCTTCGTAGATCCAGGGGACCTGCGCGAGCAGCAACCCGAGCCCCGCCATGGACAGCAGCGTCCAGGTCAGGCTGGCCGCCGCGAGGCCGAGCCCGGCCGAGATCCCGGCCCGGCGTGACGCGCCCATCGCCATCGACGTGACCACGACGAAGTTGGGTCCCGGGCTGATGACGCCGAGGGCCAGCACGCCCGCAAGCGTGGCCAGGATGCCGGTGTAGCTCATGTCGTTGCCCCTGCATGGAATGCGTGGATGACGCGACATGGACCTAGGCCGGCAACTCGCGCCAGTCGAGGTGTAGGAGCCTGACAAAGCGCCGCGAGGTTGGTGCCGTCGTTGTTCGGCGGGTCGCGGTCGCGATGGGCGGTGGCCAGCACCACGCGGATGCGCCGCATCGGCAGGGCGGTGCTGTGGGGCGGCAGGAGGCGGCTATGCTGGGTGCCGCCTCGGAGGATGAACACTATGACCGACACTGACTCTCTCGCCGGACCGGACATCGTCGACGTGGAAGCAGGCGCGGCGGCAGTCGCCTGGGCGCGACTGACCTTTGCCGAGATCGCCGCCCACCAGCGGAGCGCCATCGCCCGCGTCGATGCCGCAATGGAGCGGGCCGATGTGCCGACGGACGGGCTGCGACTGACTTTCTCCCGCGCGCCGGAGGGCGGCACGCTCGACATCGCGCCGGGTCGGATGATCGCGGATGCCGACACGGCACTCGACGATGTGACGATCGAAATCATACCAGCCGGCCGCGCTGCGCATCTCACGTTCTACGGCCCGTACACCGGGCTTGCTGAAGCTTGGCGCGAGTTGGGCCGCTGGCTCGTGCACGAGGGACTGCAGCCGGGAAGCCTGTGCTGGGAAGTCTACACTGACTCGGGCAAGCCCGTGACTGACCTTTACATCATGCTCGCTTGACGCGCTTCCTGACGGCGGCGACCTTCAGATCTCCATCAGCGCGCCGGAACCGGATCGCGGCCGACAGCTCGCGCCAGTCGATCGGGCGGACGAGGCAAAGGAACGAGGGTGGCGCTCACGGCGTGACGGTGACCGCGACGCTGTGGGCCTGTCCACTGCCCGTGGTGGCATCGACGACATCGAACGTCACGCGGTCGCTTCCAGTGAAGCCCGCGTTGGGGCGATAGGACAGGATGTGAGCGGGAGACGTGACGATGGAGCAGCCTGGGACGTGAGACGTCGACAGGGTCCCCGATGTGACGACGACGATGCCGCCGTGCTGGTCGCCAGCCGGCCGAAGGTCTGCAGCAGTGCCTCCTGAGCAATCCCGTTTGAACGCCGCATATGCGCCGATCCGGACCTCCTTGCCGGCCGTCGTCGTCACGGCAGCGTCCTCGACCGGTTGGGCCTCAGCCAAACTTGTCCCGAGACAGATCATCGCCATCGACAGTGCACCGCGCATATGGCCCTCCTCAACGTGCGGCGGATCCGTGCATATCACGATGGCGAAGGCATGGTCCGGTCCTGTCGCATTCTCCGATGTGGTCTCGCTCCACCTCGCACGCCAGCGGCGCATCGTCGTCCAGGCACAGCCGGTCGGGCACGGACCGCTCGGCCCCTACCGCGCGCATCAGGGCTCCGGACGAAAAAGGCCGCCCGACCTTCCGGTGGGGCGGCCCATGACCACATCGGTCGCCATCGACTACTCTGTATACGACGAGCCACGTGATCCCGAAGCGTGGCTGAAGTATTCCGAGTCCGGTTGAGGTTTGACGACATACATGCCCGCATCCCGGCCAGCTTCGGGCTGTGTGGCATCTGGATGCTTGGCCGAATGCTTGACCCGGCGCGACCCGACCGTCGAGTCGTATGCGTTCTTCGACGTTCCGATGCCACCGGCCTGAGAGTTATGCGCCGTAGCGGCGCTCGCGGGGACTGACAGAGTGGCGAGCGGCAACACCAAGATCGTGGCCGCAATAGCAAATGTGAATGATTTCATAGTTACCCCCCAACTTTCGTTGGCAACACATTCAGATTGTAAGACGTCAAAAGTGTGACACGTTCGGAACTGCGGCTTGTAGACGCGGAAAACTTTAGCTTTAGCGAAACTGTAATCTGCATGGTGAGTTCCACATGCCCAATTGTTCGACGCCGTGCAAGGTATGCTCTGTTATACCGGCAGGAGGGCCGACCGGAATGACACCTTTGAAGACCAGCATCGGGACCGTGCGAGCGCCCTACGGCGCGTGGTGATGTCGGCGACCGACGCCGAATCGACCGCAAAGACGCTCGACGAACTGGCCGGCACGCTGCGGCGGGAGGCGGAGCAGTCCAAGTTCAATCCCTACGCGCTGACCTTGCAGCAATCCGTCGCGGAGCGGCGCGGTTGGCGCCAAGCTCACCCGTTCCAGTTGTGACGTGGCCGGCCTCGCGCCGCGCATCTCGGAGGAGAAAACCCATGGCAGCCGACGTCGCTGAAACTCTCACAATCCTGTCCGATCCGACCTCGGCCGCCCCGGGGGCGGTGGCCGCCGACATCGATCGATGGAAGGCCGAACTCCAGGCGCTCGGCCCAGGCGGGCAATCCATCATCGCGGACCTCGATGCCCTGAAAGCGGCGCTCTCCTCCGGCGGCGGGGACGTCGGAGCGATCCTGGCCAAGCTCGGCCGGGCCACGACCGCGGCTGCCAGCGGCAACACCGACCTGCAGACGCTCGGCGCGCAGCTGAGCAGCTTCGGTCGCTGAAGTCATGCGGAGCCGTCCGTCCACGCGGACGGCTCTGACGGCGTGTCGGCCGATACGTGAGCGCCAAGCGGTCGCCCTCCCGAATGACGAACAGGGCCGATCGCCCCAGCGCCTTCTCGGCTTGTCAGGGAGCGTCGAGGTCGAGACGGGCGCCCCTCGGTGATCCACGGAGGCCAGATCGCCGACCCGCCCCGCACGGTCCATTACGTCGGCTTCCGCGACGACCGCTACTGGAACGCTTATCGGATTTTCGGCGGCCCGCGCATGATCCATCGCCGCTTCGACCGCTACGCCGTCGCGGAGATCGGGCCCGGCGACATCGTCATCTTCGCAGAGGGCGACGAGAGCCAACCCATCGTGCGCGGCGCCGCTGACCTGGACGAGAAATGGCTGCTGCCGTGAACGCGAAGGCCACGTGATCCTCCCCTGACGAAAGGAGCCGCTCCACCTCGCGGCGAGCGGCCCAAATCCGGGGGGAGACGCTCAAGAAGGGGCGGCGCCCGGAGGTGCATCACCTCGCCGCTCGCTGCCGGGGCCTCGATCGCGCGCGCAGACGGCGGGCGACCTCAGGACGACGACGGACGACGGCTCGCGAGGGCGAGCGCCGTGTCGCCGTCGGTGATCAGGCCCGCCACGAGGCCGGCGCGCAGCAGACCGTCGATCGCCTCGGTCTTCTCCAGCCCGCCGGCCACGAGCACGACGCGGCGCCCGCGCAGGTCCTCGGGGTCGACCGCGAGGGTGCGGCCGCTGAGCTCGTGACGGACTTCACGTCCGCCCGCGTCGAACAGGCGCCCGAGCGTGTCGCAGACCGCCCCGCGGTCGCGGATGTCGCGCAGCTCCTCGGCCGACACCATGCTCTGCGTGCGCAGGAAGGCCGTGTCGGTCAACTCGCCGGCGCTGATCAGGAACAGGTCTGCCGAGCGCGCCAGCGTCAGGGCTTCCGCCACCGAGCGCTGCGACAGCAGCACGTCGCGGTCGGCCGCGCTGTCGGCGATGAACGGCACCGGCAGGAAGTGGCCCTCACCCCCGGTCCGCGCCGCGAAGGCCTGGACCACCTCGAAGGGGTTCGAGGCCGAGTTGCGCGTCAGCGAGCCGAGCAGCGACACGAACAGCGCCTGCGGGTTGCGGACGCCCGAAAGCTGCTGGGCCACCTGCTCCAGCGTGCGGCCCCAGCTCACGCCGACCTTGAGCGGCCCGTCCCCGAGCTTGCCCCGCAGGAAGTTGGCCCCGGCCGTGCCGACCGCCCGCCGCGCGATGAGCCCCTGCATGCGCAGGGCGGCGGGATCCGTCGCGACGTCGCCCTCGACCCCGATGGCCGGCGTCGACAGGCAGAAGTCCAGGCCGAAGCGCTCGGCGATGGTCCGCTCGGCGTCGAGCTCACGGCCCGACTCGTGGTGGATGGTCACGCTGACGAGCCCGCGCTCGCGCGCCTCGGCCAGGAGGCGGTTGACCCGGCTGCGATGCAGGCCGACCCGCCGGGCCACCTCCTCCTGGGTCAGTCCGGCCACGTGATACAGCCACGCCGTGCGGACGATGAGCTCGTCGTCGCTCGCGTGGTTGAGCGAGAGCGACAGCCGGGGAGGGGGCGTCCTGATCACCGGAGGAGCTTGACAAGGCTCGGACGCGAAGGCAACCTCTGCACAAATGTCGTTGCCCGCGTCAAACGTGATGGAGGGTGCGATCGAGGGGAGGGTTACATGGACGAGGCCGTTCGCTCGCGACCCGGCCCCGACGCTCGGCCTCCGCTCCGGACGGGACGGGTCCGATGAGCCACGTGATCGGCGTCGATGGGGGGACCGAGAGCCTGCGGGCCGGCGTCTGCGACGCGACCGGCCGATGCCTCGCCGCCGCGTCCCATCCCTACGACACGCAGTTCTCGCCCGGCGCCCGGGCCGAGCAGGACCCGGAGGACTGGTGGCGGGCCCTCGGCCTCGCCGTGCGCGAGGCGGTGAGCCGCTCGGGCGTCGCGGCCGACAGCCTCTCGGCCATCGCGCTCGACACCACCTGCTGCTCGGTCGTGGCACTCGACGCGGAAGCGCGGGCCGTGCGCCCGGCCATCATCTGGATGGACGTGCGGGCCGGCGAGGAGGCCGCGGCCGTCCTGGCGACGGGCGACGAGGCCCTGCGCATCAACGGCGCGGGGCGGGGACCCGTCTCGGCCGAGTGGATGATCCCCAAGGCGCTCTGGCTGAGCCGCCACGAGCCGGAGAACTTCGCCCGGGCCACGACGATCTGCGAATACCAGGATTTCATGAACCTGCGCCTGACCGGGCGGAGGGTCGCCAGCCTCAGCAACGTGTCGCTGCGCTGGCATCACTCGACGCGGCGGCCCGGCGGCTGGCCCCTCACCCTGCTCGACGGGCTCGGCCTGTCGGCCCTCGCGGCCAAGTGGCCGGCCGAGGTGCTGGCGCCGGGCGCCCCCATCGGCCCGCTGACGGCGGAGGCCGCGGCCCACCTCGGCCTGCCGCGCTCCACCCTGGTGGTGCAGGGCGGGGTCGACGCGCTGGTCGGCATGGTGGGACTCGGCGTCGCCCAGCCCGGCCAGCTCGCCCTCATCACGGGGTCGTCCCACCTCCAGTTCGGCGTGTTGGCCGACCACGGCCTCGCGGTCCCGGGTCTCTGGGGCGCCTATCCGGACCTGCTCTATCCCGGACGCGCCCTGATCGAGGGCGGCCAAACCTCGACCGGCTCGGTCGTGAACTGGCTGCGGCGGCTCGGCGGCGGCTCGCTCGACCTCGACGCGCTGAACCGCGAGGCCGCGGCCCTGCCGCCCGGCTCGGACGGGCTCCTCGTGCTCGACCACTTCCAGGGCAACCGCACGCCCTACACCGATCCGCTGTCGCGCGGCGCCATCGTCGGCCTGACGCTCGCCCACGGCATGCCGCACCTGTTCCGCGCCGCCATCGAGGGCATCTGCTTCGGCACCCGCGCCATCCTCGACCACATGGCCGAGGCGGGCTTCGCGGGGCGCGAGATCGTGGTCGGGGGCGGCGCCGCCCGCTCCGAGCTCTGGCTCCAGATCCATGCCGACACGGCCGGGCTGCCGGTGCGGGTGCCGGACACGGCCGACGCCGCGCTGCTCGGTGCCGCGGTGCTGGCAGAGGTCGGCCTCGGCACCTTCTCGACCATCGACGAGGGCATCGCGGCCATGACGCGGCCCGGCCGCACGGTGGAGCCGAGGGCCGCCGAGCGGTCCCTCTACGACGAGATCTACGGGCGCTATCAGGCGCTCTACCCCGCCCTGAAGCCGTTCCGGCCGGCGGCCCTCCAGACTCCACGGACGCCATGCTGAGCAACACGCCGCTCCTCGACCTCTACCGGACCATGAAGCGCATCCGCAGCTTCGAGGAACACGTGGCCGAACTCTACGTGCGCGGCGCCTCGGCCGGCTCCATGCTGCACCTGTCGATCGGCGAGGAAGGGGCGGCGGCCGGCGTCTGCGCGGCCATGCAGCCGCAGGACAGCTTCACCACCCACCACCGCGGCCACGGCATCTTCCTGGCCCGCGGCGCCGAGCCCGACCGCATGATGGCCGAGATCGGCGGCAAGGCCATCGGCTATTGCGCCGGCAAGGGCGGCTCGATGCACATCGCCGACATGGACCTCGGGCACCTCGGCGCCAACGCCATCGTGGGCGGCGGCATCCCGCATGTCGTCGGGGCGGGGCTGAGCTACAAGCACCTGAAGTCCGACGCCGTGTCGGTCGCCTTTTTCGGCGACGGCGCCATGCAGCAGGGCATCCTCTACGAGAGCATGAACATGGCGGCCCTGTGGGACCTGCCGGTGCTGTTCGTCTGCATCAACAACCAGTACGGCATGGGCACGCGCATCGACCGCGCGACCCGCAACACGGCCTTCGAGAAGCGGGCCGAGGCCTTCGGGCTCGAGGCCGCCATGGTGGACGGCGAGGACGTCGAGGACGTCTTCGCGACCGCCCAGGGGCTGATGGACAAGGCCCGCGCCGGCCGGCCCGGCTTCATGGCCGTCTCCTGCTTCCGCTTCTTCGGCCACGGCCGCAAGGACAAGAGCCCCTATCGCACGCCGGAGGAGGAGGAGACCGGCCGCCGGCGCGACCCCATCGCCCGCACCCGCGCGGCCCTGCTCGACCGCGGCCTCGCCAGCGAGACGGCGCTCGAAACCCTCGACGCCGACGTGGCGCGCGAGATGAGCGCTACGATCGATTTCACCTCGGCCGCCGAGGCGCCCGCCCAGGCCGCGATGTTCCGCGACGTCTTCGGGGCGGGCGAGCCCGAGCCCGAGCCGCTCCGGACGCGGATCGACCGCATCCTGGCGCGGGCCTGAGGCACAAGCGATGGTCGAGATCACCTATCGCGACGCGCTGCGCCAGGCGCTCCAGGACGCGATGCGCGCCGATCCCACCGTCGTCGTCATCGGCGAGGAGGTAGGGCTCTACGGGGGCGCTTACGGCGTCACCAAGGACCTCATCGAGGAGTTCGGGCCCGAGCGGCTGCTCGACACGCCGATCAGCGAGCCCGCCATCGTCGGGACGGCGGTCGGTGCCGCCATGACGGGACTCCGCCCCGTCGCCGAGCTGATGTACGTCGACTTCCTCGGCCTCGTCATGGACCAGCTTTCCAACCAGGCCGCCAAGATCCGCTACATGTTCGGCGGCCAGATCGGCGTGCCGCTCGTGCTGCGCACCCAGGGCGGCACGGGGCGCAGCGCTGGCGCCCAGCACTCGCAGAGCCTCGAAGGCTGGGTGATGCACACCCCCGGCCTGCGGCTCGCCATGCCGGCCACGGCCGCCGACGCCTACCACCTGCTGCGCCACAGCCTGACGCTGCCCGACCCCGTGGTCTTCATCGAGCACAAGGCGCTCTACACGCGGAAGGAGGAAGCCGACCTCCAGCGGCCTGCGGCCCCCTGGGGCAAGGCCGTGGTGCGCCGGCCCGGCCGCGACGTCACGGTCGTGACCTATTCGCGCATGGTGTTCTTCGCGCTCGACGCCGCGGCCGAGCTGGCCGCCGACGGCATCGAGGCCGAGGTGATCGACCTGCGCACCCTCAACCCGCTCGACATGGACACGGTCGTGGCCTCGGTGAACCGCACGGGGCGGGCCGTGGCGCTGAGCGAAGGCGTGCTCACGGCCGGCGTCGCGGCCGAACTCGCGGCCCGCATCACGGAGGAATGCTTCGACTACCTGGAGGATCCCGTGCTGCGCATCGCCGGCGAGGACATCCCCATCCCCGTGTCGCCGGAGCTGGAAAGCGGCAGCATCCCATCCGTCGCGCTGATCCGCGACAGCATCAGGCGCATGGTGCGGACATGAGCGCCCTCCTGACCATGCCCCGCATGGGCGAAACCATGGAGACGGGGCGGATCGCGGTCTGGCTGAAGAAGCCCGGCGACAGCTTCGAGCGCGGAGAAACCATCCTGGAGATCGAGACCGACAAGGTGACGGTGGAGATGCCCGCGCTCGATAGCGGCCGGCTCGTCGAGATCCTCGCCCCCGAGGGCGCCGAG
>CAXTFP010000080.1:0-9372 GCA_964243135.1 uncultured Lichenihabitans sp. | reverse complement strand
CGCGCCGACGCGGCGCTGCTGGCCGTGAAGCGCGGTGGGCGCAGCGCGTGGCGCGCCGCGGCCTGAGCTTTCTCGGCCGCCGTCGGGGATGAAGCGCAGCGCGGCCACGAAGGCGGCCTCGGGATCCAGCGCGGTGGTGTCGAGCCTGTGGGCGTCGGGCGCGGCGCGCAGCGGTGCCACGGCCCGGCTGCTGTCGCGCTCGTCCCGGATGCGGATGTCCTCCAGAATGACGGCGTAGTCGGCCGGCTCGCCCCGGCCGCCCAGTTCGAGCGCGCGGCGCTGCGCCCGCGTCTGCGGGCTGGCTGTGACGAAGATCTTCACGTCCGCCTCGGGGCAGATCACCGTGCCGATGTCGCGCCCGTCCAGCACGGCGCCCTCGGGCCGGAGCGCGAAGCCGCGCTGGGCCGACGCCAGCGTGGCCCGCACGGCCGGGATGGCGGCCACGACCGAGGCCGCCTCGCCCATGGCGCGGCCGCGCAGGCGGGCCTCGTCGAAATCCGTCAGGGCCAGCCCCCGCGCGGCCGCCACCGCGGCGCCCGGGTGGTCGAGCCGCTCGCCGGCGTCGAGCAGGGCGCGGGCCGTGGCCCGGTAGAGGAGGCCGGTGTCAAGGTGGGGAAGGCCGAAGTGGTCGGCGAGCTTGCGCGCCAGCGTGCCCTTGCCCGAGGCGGCGGGTCCGTCGATGGCGATGATCAAGACGGCTGGCCCGGATGGCGCTGCGGCATGGGCGAAACGATGCTCCGGGCGTTCTGGCGCAAGTTCCGAGGCCCTAGCACGCGCGGCCGGACCTGTCATCAACGGGACCGCGGCCGGGCCTGCGACCCCGGCACTTTCCGATTGACGCCGCCGCCTTGCGGGCCTTAACCCGTGCCTCCGATATTCATGAAGAAGGGCAGCGGCGCCGCGCGCGCGGTGCCGTGAGGATGGACTGTGGCAAAACCGGAACTCGGCGCAAAGCATCAGTGCCAGAATTGCGCGACGAAATTCTTCGACATGAACCGGGACCCGATCCTGTGCCCGAAGTGCGGCGCCGTGTTCCAGGCGCTGCCCGTCGCCCGGACCCCGGCCCGTGCCGCGCCCGCGGCCGTGCGGGACGAGGGCGAGGTCGAGCCGGAAGCCGCGGGCGTCGAGATCGTGTCGCTCGACGAGGCCGAGGCGGGCGAGAAGCCCGAGCCCGCCACCGATGACGACATCGAGGTCGAGGACACCCCGGCCGACGACACCTTCCTCGAAGAGGAGGAGGGCGAAGACGACGTCGCGGACCTGATCGACGGCGAGATCGAGGACGACGAGGAGGCCTGACGGCGGCCTCCCGAAAAGCGGGCCGCCTGGGGATTTCGGGCTTGTGCGGCCCAGGAGGCGAGGCTATAGAACCGGCCTCGCCGCCGCTCACCGAGCGGCGCCGGTCGGGACGAGGCCGCTTCGCCGCTCGTCCGAACCGTCAGGTGTCCGCCTCACCCAAAGGCGGCCAGCGATCGTGGGGCCATAGCTCAGTTGGGAGAGCGCTTCAATGGCATTGAAGAGGTCGTCGGTTCGATTCCGTCTGGCTCCACCAGTAAGATCATAGATTAGCTCTCGTCTGAGCTTCGGCCTGTGTCAGCGGCGAGCGACACCAGCTGAAGTAGGCGCGGCGCCATAGAGGGCGTTGCCGAGCACTCGACGGCAGGCTTGCGGCTTTGTTCGATCCCGAAAAGTTCACGCAGATCCGCGCCGATCAGCTCGCCGAAGCCTTGGCCTCACAGATCGTGGCCGTGGTGGCGATCTTCAGGGTGGGTTCGAACACCCGAAAGGCCGCGCTGGGCACTTCGCCTCCCTGATCATATCGTTGCACGAGCTGCGGCACCGACGATCCCGGCGACATGCTGGTGACGGGCGCGCCCTGCAACAACGGCCGATCCAACCTCACCCTCGCAGAGGCGGGCCTCGCCGATCCGCATCTGCGACCTCCGATCGGATCGACGTGGGATGGCTTGGAGCGCTTCCGTGCCTGAGGACAGCGCCTCAACGACCCCGCGCCTCGTGGCGAGCCCGTACACGCCGATCTCGGGATCAGCCCTGGGGTTGGTGGGCGGACCGAGGGCCGGTTTCGCCGTCTGCTGGGCTACGACGCGAGGCGGGATTTCTTGTCTCGGATTCGTTGCGCTATCAGCGTATTTTCCTCTTGCGCTTGAGGACTCCAGTGCGCTGATAGCGCATGGAGTATGACTTCGATCCGGCGAAGAGTGAGAAGAACCTACGGGAGCGTGGGTTCGATTTCGACTTCGCCAGCCTCGTCTTCGAGGGGGACCCTGTCTTGTTCCTGGACGACCGCCACGATTGCGGCGAGGTCCGCATGATCGCGATCGGCGAGATCGATGGCGTCGTGTTCAAAGTGGTTTCACCGACCGCGGCGAGACACGCCGCATCATCTCGGCTCATCGAGCAAGCCGGCAGGAGAAGCGAAAATGGCAGACGAGATGACAGCACAGGGCGGCGCACCACGGCGTGGCCGGGTCAATCTCCCGATGGTAGACGCAACGACCGAGGAGGACATCCGTCGGCACTTGGCTGAGGACGGGTTCGACCCTGACGCTCCGCTTGAAGGTCTAATGGAGATCCTGAGCCCGGGCGAGATTCGGCGGCGAGCCGGCCTGAAGCAGTCCGAAATGGCCGAACACCTCAAAATTCCCGTCGCCACGTGGCGCAACTGGGAGCAGGGCCGCACGACGCTTGACCCGGCTATCCGGTCTTTTCTCAACGCTGTAGCACATGATCCAGAGTACATGTTCCGAGCGATCGGCGGCCGCGGGCTTCCCGATTGGTGCAAGGGTCAACTCAACCGCATGCTGTCTCAGAACGACGTCGAATTTCTGATCTCGCTCATATCCACGCCCGGAAGCCCAGAGGACATGCCCATCCCCTATGAAGCGTCGCGACTCAGGCGCATCCAGGGGGAGACGAGGTTTGACGCAGTATTTCAAGCTATGCAGAAACCGCACGCGGCCTGAAAGCACAGGAGTTTCTCCTATTCCAACCTGTCGATGCTGTCTCGGGAAACCAGATGTGAGCGAATACGAGGCCAAGGCCGTGAGCTTGGTTCAAGGCGTCATGTAGGACGGACAAGCCGATCCCTTTCGGTCGAGCCCGAAAGCGAAGGCTTTGTGAACACGAACGAATATGCCTCCGAGCAGATCCGCCCCATACAAGAGTTCATGCAAGAGGTTTTGGGACAGCTCAAGGCCGCGAGGTCGTTCAAGTCAGCGGGAAGCCGAAGTTCCGCGAGCTTTCCCGAGACCGCCGGAGATGACATTGGATCTAAAATGCTTGAGAAATCAATACCTCTGAGCGACTTGGGAAAGTTCGGGCGAGCAGTAGAAAACACAGTAATTCTACAACAGCGCTGAAGGGGTTGTCGGTTCGATCCCGTCTGGCTCCACCAAAATTTCCTGTTTAAACTTCTCATACGAACTCTCCAGGGCTCATAACGCGCAGGATATGCTTGCGTGAACCTGGGCTTGCACGCGATTGGGGTCTCCCGCACGCGCGGATCTGTTTTCACGGAGCGCACGCCCGATCGTGGGTGCATGGCGAGGTGGGTGGGGGCGCGAGATCAACAGGCTCTCGCCCCGCAAGGTGGCCTCGACCATGGAGCCCGGCCGTCCCTCGTCGGTCTGCCGGCATGCGCCCGCGCGAAGGCCAGGGCATCGGCCGCGGGCGGAACGGAACCCGCCCGTTCGAGATTGACACGGCTCGGCAGAAGGGCCCGCGATGCCAGGTAAGACCGTCATCGTCGTCGAGGACGACGCTCTCCAGCGCAGCGATGCGGTCGCCATGCTCGACGCGGCCGGTCTCGACGTCGTGGATTTCGAGACCGCGGACGAGGCGCTGGTCTTCCTCGACGCGCGGGCCGCCGAGGTCGCCGCCGTGCTCACGGACGTGCAGATGCCGGGCGCGATCGACGGCTTCGACCTCGCGATCAAGATCTCGTTGAGCTGGCCGGGCGTCGCCGTGCTCATGACGTCGGGCGCGGACAGGCCGTCCAGCCTCCTGATCCCGTCCATCACTTTTCTGCCGAAGCCCTGGCTGGCCCTCGACGTCCTGACCGCGATGCAGAATGCCGTCGACCACGCGTGACGACGTGGATCCGGTCCTGGCCCGTGTCACGCTGTTGATACACGCCGGCTCTGAAATGCGAGCCTGATAGGCTCCGGTGGACTGAGTCGGACGGAAGGGGGTGATGATGGCATCTCATCTGGGCGGCATCTTCGGCGCGCTCGTCGGGATCTACCTCGTCACTCGGCTGTTCCTTTGGGCGTTCAAACGGCTCGGGGACACGCTCATCCGGATCGTATCCGCGCACGCCGTCGCGCTGGCGCTCGCTCTGTGGACTTTCTTTCCCGCGAGCGGCGTGACCGGAAACGAGCGGACCTGGTTGACCTACGTCCTGGCGAGCATGCTCTGGCTGGCCGTGGACCTCTTCGCCCTGAAGGGACGCCGGGCGGTCCCGACGGCGCAGGCCGAGCGGCAGGACGGTAGGCTATCCCCGGCCGGGTAGACGACCCGGAGGGCACGCGAGGGCACCGCCCTGAATGGATCGATCCAGCTACCCTGGACATGAGCGATAGAGCTGTCAGGCCAAACATTTTGTCCTTCTGAGGACGTGAAAGCCGAGGACGCTTCTTCCTCGTCTCGTCGGGAGCCGGCCACGAACACCTTCGGACCTGTGCCGAACGCCCGACTCGCACATCGTAGGTCCGGTGTGGATCATCCGTCCGGTTCAGTGCGGTAGCGGCAGCCCGTATTCCGCAGACCGCTTCCGTCGCGCTCCATTCCTGACCGGACTGGCGCCCGTGGCCGTCCGGGTGTCTTCGGCCGTCATCCGTGATGCGATCGGCTTCGCCGCGGCGCTCGCCATCGCGTCGGCGCTCCCGATCGCGAACGCGGCCGCGCCGCGGGCCCGGTCCTTGCGACGTCCGGGGGAACAACCCGGAGATGGTCCGATGTGGCACGATCTTGTCCTGGAATCCGACACCCTGGTCGAGCGGCTGACCCTCGGCTTCGTCAACGTCTGTTCGGCCCACCCGCTGCTGTCAGTCGCCTTCCTGGCCCTCATGCTGATGCTGGTCTGCACGCTGTGGGTCCAACTGCTGGAGATCCGGCGCTCGACGGCACGCTCGCTCGACCCGAGGCCGATCCGGCTGATCCGCTGACGTCGCCGGAGGCACGCCGGCCCGCGGGAGCTCGCCGCGCGGGGACAACCCGGAGGTGGGCGATTGACCGTGAGCCGCCCCGGGGCTTACGAGTGGTCGGCCTCGCGAGGACGTGCACCATGTCGAAACGACCGTTCAACGCGCTCGCGGCGGCGAGCCTCGCCGGCCTGGCGATGAGCCTGTGCGGCTGCGCCAACATCCACAACGGCTTCACGGCCCTGAAGCCGACGCCGGCCGCGACGGTAGAAGTCGCGCCGGAGGTCGAGACGACGCCCCCGATCCGGACCGTGAGGACGGGCGCGAAGAGGAGCCGGCCGGTCGTCCAGTCCGAGGCCGACGAGCCCGCCGTGCGGGTCGCTGCCATCCCGACCCCCGCCCAGATCTTCGATTTCCACACGTCCCGATCGGCCATGGAGGAATGGCGGACGCCGTTCGTCATCGCCGAGAACGACGGGCCGCTCACCTATTACGTGCGTAAGTCGGCCTCGGAACTGCGGGAGTTCAAGGCCGGCCTGAGGACGCGCGAGGCGCAGGGCGAGGGCGCGAAGCTCTGCGGTGAAGCCCAGGTCGTCGCCGGACACCCGGGTTGCCGCCCGGAAGCTCGGACGTCCAGGGCCGCGGCCATCTCGGGCGCGGCGGGGAACGGCGCCGACGCGCGGTGAGGTCCGTCGAGGATGCGCGCCCCGCCCCGATGAATCCGGGCCGCGGACACGGGATGTCCCGCCGGCGGGGCGGAGGCCCGGAACTGCGGCTGACTCATCTCGTTCCGGCCATCGCCGCCCTGGCGGCCTGCCTGGCCGCCGTCGCGGCCCGGGCGGCGCCGGTCGACCGCGACCTGAACATGGAACAGTACCTCGCGATCTGGTCGCGGAACGCGAACGTGACGCCCGCGACGGTCGAGAAGCTCTACGCGCGCGACGTCAATTATTACGGCCGCCCGATGTCGGCCGCGGCCGTCTTCCGCGACAAGCTCGCCTTCGTCCGGCGCTGGCCGCGGCGGCGCTACGACGTCGTCCCGGGGACCGTCTCCAACGACTGCGGCGGCGGCGTCGCGCGCTGCCGGGTGACGGCGGTGCTGCGCTGGAGCCGGGGCGACGCTTCGGGCCGGCACGCCGAGCAGGGCACCAACACGGTCAGGCTCGACCTCGTGCGGGAGGACGGGATCCTGAAGATCGCCCGTGAAAGCGGCGCGCCGGTCCGCTGAGCCGCCCGGCCCCTCGGCGCGCCGCAGCCGTGTTCCGAGCCGAACCCGGGCGTGCAACTTTTCACCCCCGCGGCGCGTGATGGGTCCGACCCGCGCGCAGGCCCGCGCCGCGATCCATCGGGATGGACACATGAACCGCGCAGCCGCGATCCCGGTCGCCGTCCTCATCATCGCCGCGGCGGCGTGGCCCGCCGCCGCGCAGGACTGCGACTGCAGCTACGGGGATCGACAGGACGGCCCCGCCTATCTCGTCGTGCCGCGGACCGTCTATCTGCCGCAGACCCGCTACGTCAGGCGCGTCGTCTACGTGCCGCGGACGCGCTATCTGCGCCGCACGCGCATCGTGCCCGAGACCGTGCTCGTGCCGCACACTGACGAGGTGGCCTATCCCGCCGGATACGGGCCGGTGCCCCGTCCGGTCCTGGCCGCGCCGGCGGGATACGGCTTCTCGGCGACGTGGGAGTCGCCCTACGGCGGCGGCTACAGCTACGGCCCGCTCGGGGTCGGCCTCAACTATTACGGCGTGCGGGACGACTGAGGGGTACTTCGGGTCCCTTGTCTCACGCCGCGTCGTCGATGAATCCGCCCGACTGCCGGTGCCACAGGTCGGCGTAGATGCCCCGGCGCGCCAGAAGCTCCGCGTGCGAGCCCGTCTCGACCACCCGGCCGCGGTCCATGACCAGCAGCCGGTCCATCCGGGCGATGGTGGACAGCCGGTGCGCGATGGCGATCACGGTCTTGCCGCCCATCAGCGCGTTCAGGCTCTCCTGGATCGCGGCCTCGACCTCGCTGTCGAGCGCGCTGGTCGCCTCGTCCAGCACCAGGATGGGCGCGTCCTTCAGGATCACGCGGGCGATGGCGATGCGCTGGCGCTGGCCGCCCGACAGCTTCACGCCGCGCTCGCCGACCTGCGCGTCGTAGCCGCGCCGCCCCTGCCAGTCCTCGAGGCCCGTGACGAAGTCGTGCGCGTGGGCGCGCTTCGCCGCTGCCACGATCTCCTCCTCGCGCGCCTCGGGCCGGCCGAAGGCGATGTTCTCGCGGATGGAGCGGTGCAGGAGCGACGTGTCCTGGGTGACGACCGAGACGGCGCCGCGCAGGCTTTCCTGCGTCACGCGGGCGATGTCCTGGCCGTCCACCAGGATGCGGCCGCCTTCGAGCTCGTGGAAGCGCAGCAGCAGGTTGACCAGCGTGGTCTTGCCGGCGCCCGAGCGGCCCACGAGGCCGATCTTCTCGCCCGGCCGGATGCGCAGGCTCAGCCCGTCGATCAGCCCGGCCTCGCGCCCGTAGCCGAAGCGGATCGACTCGAAGCGGATCTCGCCGCGCGACACCGCGAGCTCGCCGGCCCCGGGGCGGTCCTGGAGGGCGATCGGCCGCGCGATGGTCATCATCCCCTCCTGAATGGTGCCCATGTGCTCGAAGATGTCCGTCACCTGCACGGCCACCCAGCCGGCCGCCGAGGCGATCTGCCAGGTCAGGGGGATCGCCATGGCCACGATGCCGACGTCGACCCGGCCGTGCAGCCACGCTGCCACCGCGAGCGCCGTCTCGCCCACCAGCATCAGCGCGTTCATGGCCTGGAGCGACATGAACAGCCCCGACAGCATCCGCATCTGCCGCCGGTACGCGACCGTGTGCTGGTCGAAGACGTCGCGGATGTGCCGGTCCTCCTGGGCGAGGCGGGCGAAGAGCTTCACGGTGAGGATGTTGGTGTAGCCGTCCACCACCCGGCCGACCACGAGGGATTTCGCTTCCGACGTGCCCTTGGAGCGGTCGCGCAGACGCGGCACGATGTAGCGCAGCAGCACCGCATAGGAGGCGAACCAGGCCGCGATCGGCAGGGTGAGCCAGGGGTCGACGCGCCCGAGCAGCGTCAGGGCCGTGATGCCATAGACGCCGATGCCCCAGATGGCCGTGATGCCCGCGATGGCGCTCTGGCGCACCGCGGGGCCCGTGTCCATGACGCGCGACGCGATGCGGCCCGCGAAGTCGTTCTGGAAGAAGGGCCAGCTCTGCCGCACCACGTGCCGGTGGCTCTGCCAGCGCACGAGATTGGTGACGCTGGCCACGATGCCGACGTTGGACACGAGGTTCTGGCAGGCGATGGCCGCGGGGCGCGCGACCAGCACCACCCCCACCATGGCGATCAGCAGGGTGCGGTTCCCGTCGAGGAACAGCTCGCGCGGCGTCGTGGTGATGGCCCGCACCAGCTTGCCGATGAACCAGGGCACGGCGGCGTCGAGCACCGACACCGACAGGCCGGCGACGAACAGCGCCGCGAAGAGCGGCTTCGCCTGCCGGATGAAGTGCCAGTAGAAGCGCATCAATCCTTCGGGGGGCTGGGCGACGGCGGCCCGCGGGTCGCCCGTGGGCGACACGATGGATTCGAAGAAGCGGAACATGCAGACGTCCGGCGGGCCTTGAGGCCCGATTCTCGACGGAGCCGGCCCGTTAACGCCGCATCGCGGCGACGGTAGGGCCGCAGGAACATCGCGGGCCCGCGGCAAGTTCTCCCCGGCTGACGATGCGAGGAGGACAGCCTGTGACCGACATCCATTACGAGGTCGTGGAACACGACGGGGGCTGGGCCTACCGGCTCGACGGCGTCTATTCCGAGACGTTCCCCAGCCGCGCCGCCGCCCATCAGGCTGCCGAGGCCGCGGCTTCCGAGCAGGCGACGCCCGGCGAGGCCGAGGCCATCTCCTACCAGGACGCCAAGGGCGAGTGGCACGACGAGATGGCCCCGGGCGAGGACCGGCCCAGCGCGGATGTCACCGACGCGGCCTGACGGGCCGCTGCGCTGCGATGGATGTAGGGATCGGCTGGCCGATTTCACACCCGGCCGGCCTCCTCCACCGCCTTGCAGGCGGTCCCCCTCCTCCGCGAGGCGGAGGAGGATACGCAGCGTGACGTGTTTCCTCCTCCGCCTCGCGGAGGAGGGGGACCGCGCGCAGCGCGGTGGAGAAGGCCCGACCGGGTGTCGGG
>CAXTFP010000079.1:0-9586 GCA_964243135.1 uncultured Lichenihabitans sp. | reverse complement strand
ACAGGGCCTCGTCGGGATCGGATTCGAGGTCGACCGTGTGGGTCTGCGACAGGGCGGCGACCAGCCGCTCGGCGGAACTGGTCCGGTCCTCGATCAGCAGGAGGCGTCCCCGCGCGTCGCCGTCCGGCACCATGCCGAGGGTCCCGACCGGCCGGACGCCCAGGCTGGCCGACGACTCCACCTGGCGGCGCAGCTCGTCCACCACCTGCTTCAGCCGGGCCAGCGATCGGACGCGGGCCATCAGCGACAGCTCGTCCACGGGCTTGGTGAGGAAGTCGTCGGCGCCGGCTTCGAGCCCCCGGACGCGGTCGGCCGCCTGGTCGAGCGCCGTCACCAGCACGACGGGGACGTGCGCGGTGGCCGGATCCGCTTTGAGGCGGCGGCACACCTCGAAGCCGTCCATCCCCGGCATCATGACGTCGAGCAGGACGACGTCGAACGCGGTCCGCGCGCAGAGCCGCAGAGCCTCGGCCCCGTCGCTCGCGGTGCGGACGTCGAAATATTCGGCCGACAGGCGCGCTTCCAGAAATCTCACGTTCGGCAGCACGTCGTCGACGACCAGGATACGCGCCGTCATGGAAGTGCCTCTCAACCGTCGCCGAGATAGTTGCGAACCGTTTCCAGAAACTTCACGACCGAGATCGGCTTCGACAGGTAGGCCTCGCAGCCGCCCTGCCGGATCTTCTCCTCGTCGCCCTTCATGGCAAAGGCTGTGATGGCGATCACGGGGATGGCCCGCAGGTCGCCGTCGTCCTTCAGCCACTGCGTGACCTCCAAGCCTGACACTTCCGGGAGCTGGATGTCCATGAGGATCAGGTCGGGGCGATGCTGGCGCGCCAGCCGGAACGCCTCGTAGCCGTCGCGGGTCTGCACGGTCGAATAGCCGTTCGCTTCCAGCAGGTCGCTGAAGAGTTTCATGTTGAGTTCGTTGTCTTCGACGATCAGGATCGTTTTCGACATGGGTCCCAGCGTTTCGATGGCTTCAGGCCCGCGCTCGGTCGAGCCCAACGGGTCGTGCGGAGGTCGGTTCGGTCAAGGGAGCGTTAGCCCATCGCGAACGAATCGACCTATGGAAAACTGCGATCATGAAAAACGGACCCTTCGGTTCTCCGAAACGAGCGGCCGCGGCCTCCCCCGACGCGGATCTTCTTGCCATTCAAGCCTTAACATTCATCGGCAGCAACCCTGATCACGCCGAGCGCTTCTTCGCCCTCTGCGGGGCGGCGCCGGACGACCTCCGGCGGGCCGCCGCGGACCCGGGCTTCCTGCTCGGCGTGATGGATTACCTCGTCGGAGACGAGCCTCTGCTGCTGCTCTTCGCCGACCACGCGGGCGTGCCGCCCGAGGCCGTCGTGGAAGCCCACGGCCGCATGGCGCGCCGCTGAGGCTCCCGCCCGGCGTCACTTCGCGCAGGCGGGCTGCTGCGGCACGGTGAGCTGGTCGAGGGCGCCGGCGAGGACGAAGTCGCCGTAGTCGAGCTTGAGGGCGCGCGACACGCCGTTCTCGTAGAGGTCGGACGAGAGAACGTAGTCGGGCTGGTCCTTGCCGGCCTCGAAGTAGCTGATCACCACGGGCCAGCGCCGCAGGTCGCGCGTGGCCTCGGTCTTGCCGGCGGCGTCGTCCGGCACGCCCCGCAGCGGCGCCCCCATGATGGTCAGCGTGTGGTAGAGCTTCTGGCCGGTCTCGGATCCGTCGTAGACGTCGGCCGACAGGATCTTGTCCCCGTGCTCGGCCGCAGCGATGATGCGGCGCAGGTGCTCGGTCGGGAACAGCACCTCCGACCCAAAGCTGGCGTGGCCCGTGGGCTGCTTCACGTCGACGGTGATCTTGCCGTCCGACGCCCGCTCCGCCCGGCCGGCGAGGTCGCTCGCGGTCGTGTCGTCGACCGACGTCTTGGTTTTGAAGGTGAACTGCTTTGCGGCCCCGTCCTCGAAGGTGTTGGAGCGCATGTCGTTCAGCTTGGAATCGCCCTCGGTCGGCTGCACCTCGATGAGCTGCCGGAAGTTCGTCGTGTAGCCGTCGCAGCGCGATCCCGTGAAGTCGTAGTCGATGACGCCCGAGGCCGAGGCCGGGGCGCCCGAACCCTTGGCGCTCAGCAGCGTGAGCTTGTAGACGGCGTGATGCGCCACCATGGCCACGCCGTCCGGGGCGGCATCGTCCGCGGCGACGGCGGCGGGGGACAAGGCGCAGGCGGCGAGCGCGGCGAGGCAGGCGGACTGGAAGCGGTTCACGTCGAACTCCGTGGGACGGCACAGGATCGGTCCCCGACGTGGCGGAACTGAGATGATGGCGCGGGGCGGCGCCTTCGACTAATCAGGCTCGCGAGTCGGGCGGGCGGAGCCGCCGGAACGCATCACGACCCGCCCCGCGCGCCGGGGCACCACGGAGACGACACGATGGCGACGATCGAGG
Organism: uncultured Lichenihabitans sp.; assembly: GCA_964243135.1. GTDB lineage: Bacteria > Pseudomonadota > Alphaproteobacteria > Rhizobiales > Beijerinckiaceae > Lichenihabitans. The sequence continues at coordinate 7,174 of CAXTFP010000079.1, read as the reverse complement.
CCCGGCTGACCGAGCTCGGCATCATCCTGCCGGCGGCGGCCGCGCCGGTGGCGAACTACGTGGCCTTCGTGCTCGGCGGGGGCACGCTGGTGGTGTCGGGCCAGCTGCCCCTCGGGCCCGACGGCAAGCTCGACCCGGCCCACAGGGGCAAGCTCGGCGGCGACGTGCCGGGCGATGCCGGCCGCGCCGCGGCGCGGTTCTGCGCCATCAACCTCCTGGCCCAGGCCAAGGCGGCGTTGGGCGACCTCGACCGGATCGAGCGCTGCGTCAGGCTCGGAGGCTTCATCAACGCCGCGCCCGACTTCACGGACCTCGCGCTCATCATGAACGGCGCTTCCGACCTCATGGTCGAGGTGCTGGGCGAGCAGGGGCGCCACGCGCGCTCGACCGTGGGGGTCGCGTCCCTGCCCCTCGGCGCCGCCGTCGAGGTCGAGGCGCTGTTCAGCATCCGCGCGTGACGCCTCATCCGCGCGTGACGCCTCGGCCGAACGCGCCGGACTGGCTCGTCCGGCACCCGATCGCCCATCGCGGCCTGCACGACCGCAGGCGCGGCATCGTCGAGAACTCGCCCTCCGCGGCCCGCGCCGCCCTCGCCCTCGGCTGCGCGGTGGAATGCGACGTGCAACTCACGGCGGACGGCGAGGCGGTCGTGTTCCACGACTTCACGCTCGACCGGCTCACCGGGGCCGCCGGCCCCGTGGCGGGGCGGACCGCCTCCGAACTCGGCAGTCTCGAACTCGCCGGGTCCGCGGACCGCGTCCCGACGCTGGCGGCCTTGCTCGGCCTCGTCGGCGGGGAGGTGCCGCTCATCTGCGAGGTGAAGAGCCGCTTCGACGGCGACCCGCGCTTGGCCGACCGCGTGGCGAAGATCGCGGACGGCTACGGCGGCCCGCTGGCGATCAAGAGCTTCGACCCCGGCGTGATCGCACATCTCAGGACGCGGGGTCTGCCGCGCCCGCTCGGCATCGTTGCCGAGGCCGATTACGCCGATCCGGAGTGGGCGCATCTGACGCCCGAGGTGAAGCGCGACCTTGCCGAGGTGCTGCATTTCGCCGACACGAGGCCCGACTTCCTGTCCTACCACGTCGGCGACCTGCCCCACGCCGTGCCCCACCTGTGCCGCGTCGGGATCGGCCTGCCGGTGATGGCCTGGACGGTGCGGACGCCGGATCAGCGGCAACGCGCCGCAAGATGGGCCGATCAGATGGTGTTCGAGGGCTTCGTGCCTTGACGCGGCGTGTCGGAGCGGGAGGTTAGGGTCTATCCGAGATCGAAGGCGACCATGACCTCCACGATCACCATCCAGGTCGCGACCTCGATCGCCGCCATCGACGCCGCCGACTGGGACCGCTGCGCCAACCCGCCCGCGCCCCCCGCCGTCGAGGGCGAGGCGAAGGATCACGCGGGCGAGCGCTTCAACCCGTTCCTCAGCCACGACTTCCTGAAGGCGCTGGAAACGTCGGGCTCCGTCGGCAACAGGACGGGCTGGTCGCCAGCCCACGTGGCGGTCGAGGAGAAGAAGCGCCTCGTGGCCGTGGCCCCGACATACATCAAGACGAACAGCCAGGGCGAATACGTCTTCGACCATTCCTGGGCCGACGCCTTCTCGCGCGCCGGGGGCCGCTACTACCCCAAGCTCCAGGTGGCGGTGCCCTTCACGCCGGCCACCGGGCGGCGGTTCCTCGTCGCGCCGGGGCAGGACGTCGAGGCCGCGCATGGCGCGCTGACGGCCGGGCTCCGCGCCCTGCGGGATGAGGTCAAGGCCTCCTCCACCCACGCCACCTTCGTGACTAAGGCCGAGTGGGACAGCTTCGGGGCGCTGGGCTGGCTGCAGCGCACGGACCAGCAGTTCCACTTCGTCAACGACGGCTATGCGTGCTTCGACGACTTCCTGGCCGACCTCGCCTCCCGCAAGCGGAAGTCCATCAAGCGGGAGCGCCGCGACGCGCTCGCCAACGGCATCACCATCGAGCAGCTCACCGGCCGCGACATCCGCGAGGAGCATTGGGACGCCTTCTTCGCCTTCTACATGGACACGGGCTCGCGCAAATGGGGGCGGCCTTACCTCAACCGGCGCTTCTTCACGGCCATCGGCGAGAGCATGCCGGAGCGCATCCTGCTGGTGATGGCCAAGCGCGCCGGGCGCTACATCGCGGGCGCCATCAACTTCATCGGCGACGACGCGCTCTACGGCCGCAACTGGGGCGCCATCGAGGAGCACCCGTTCCTGCACTTCGAGGTCTGCTACTACCAGGCCATCGACTTCGCGCTGGCCCGCGGGCTCGGGCGGGTGGAGGCCGGCGCCCAGGGGGAACACAAGCTGGCGCGCGGCTACCGCCCCACCCCGACCTACTCGGTCCACGACATCGCCGACCCGCGCCTGAGCGCCGCCATCGCGGACTACCTCGACCGCGAGCGCGCCTACGTGGAGAGCGCGGTCGAGCAGCTGGGCGAGCACCTGCCGTTCCGGCACGAGGACTGACACCCCTCGCTTGGCGGGACCGTTAAACTTTTAGTGACCCGCCTCGCCCACCGTGATCCCGCGGCCGTCGCCGTCCGGGAACACACCGATCCATGGCCAACAGGGTTCACCGCTTCCGCGCCGCCGCGGCGGTCCTCGCCGTCCCCCTCCTCGCCCTCGCGGCGCTCGCGGCCTCCGACGGGACCGGGCGCGCGGCCGAGAACTACGTCATCCCATCGAGCGACGGCTACGGCATCGGTGACTGCATGCACGCGGGCGTCGACTGCGGGCGCGTCATCGCGGACGGCTGGTGCGAGTCGCACGGCCACGCCCACGTGCTGGCCTTCGGCACCGTCGAGGACGTCACGGGCTCGGTCCAGGCCAGCACCAAGCCCGAGCCGCTCGCCGCCGCCCCGGGCGACATCGTCATCCGCTGCGGGGACTGAGGCGGCTCAGCTCTTGAAGGAGTCGCCGCAGCGGGGCGGGTCGCCGGCCGTGCCCCAGGGCATGATGGGCACGGCCGAGGTCGAGTTCTTGGGCGAGCCCTCGATCAGCTTGTCCGAATAGACCATGTAGACCAGCGTGTTGCGCTTGGCGTCGCAGCCCCGCACGATCTGCATGTGCTTGAAGAAGAACGAGCGCTTCTCGCTGAACATCACGTCGCCCTGGGCGAGCTTGTCCTTGATGCGGATCGGCCCGGTCTGCCGGCAGGCGAGCGACACGTCCGACACCTCCTCGGCCACCCCGAAGGCGCCGGCGATGCCGCCCTTCTCCGGCACGGTGTAGAAACAGGCCACGCCCTTGACCGCGGGGTCGTCCACCGCGTAGGTGGCGAGCTTGTCGTTGGGCGTGAGCGCCCGCCACTTCGTCGACTCGCGGAAGATCAGGTCCGGCCCGTCGGCGGCCCGCGCCGGGGCGGGCGGCGCCGTTCCGGCGAGGGCCGCGGCGAGCGCGAGGGCGAGGCTGGCGTGAGCGCGCATGATGTGTCCCGTTGGCGGTGGACGCCGCGGCGTGCCCGGAGGGGCGCCGCGACCCTATCGCGCCGACCATGTTTCAGCCAAGAAGCTCGTCATCAACTCGGGCGATGACCAGCCATGATCGGACGAGACCGCAGCGTGCCGGCGTGACGGGAGCCCGCCTCCCGTTCCGCCCCGGCGTCCTCGCCCTGGCGGCGCTCCTGGTGGTCCTGCCCGGTGCCGCCTGCGCGCAGGGCGTGGACTGCGCGGATCTGCGCGCGCGATTGGAGGCGGCCCGGCGCGGCGGCGACGCAGCCGGCATCGAGGCCGCGCTGCGCCAGCGGCGGGACGAGATCGACCGCGTGCGGCGCTCCGCGGAGGACGGTGGCTGCACCGGGACCGGGATCTTCGACGATCCGGACTCGGACCAGTGCCGGGCGCTGGCGCGGCGGGTCGAGCAGATGGAGGCGGGGCTGCGGCGCCTCCAGGATGGGGCGGCCCGCGGTGATCCCGCGGCGGACGACCGCCGTCGCGCCCTGACCGAGCAGGTCGAGGCCGAGTGCCCGGCCGAGGCGGACCTGCCGCCCGACGGCACGATGCCGGTCGACCCGGATGCCGCACCGGGCGAGGGGACACCGGCGCCCAGCGCGCGCTTCGCCCGTGTGCTCTGCGTGCGCCGCTGCGACGGCGCCTTCTATCCCCTCGCCGTCGACGTCGCGGCCGAACGCCTGGGCGACATGGACCGCGTCTGCCAGGCGCAATGCCCGGCCGCGGAAGCTTCCGCCTTCGGCAGCGGCGAGGAGGAGGACGTGTCCGGCGCCGTCACGTCGGACGGCACGGCCTATTCGGCCCTGGCGACGGCCTTCAAGTTCCGCGCGGGCACCAGCCCGCAATGCGCCTGCCGCGCCCCGCACCAGAGCTGGACCGAGGCCTTGGCCGGGGCCGAAGCCCTGCTGGAACCCCACAAGGGCGACGTGACCGTGACGCCGGCGCTGGCCGCCTCCATGGCGCGCCCTATCGCGCCCCCTCCGGCCGGTAAGACGCCCGCGCCGCGCAAAACAGCCTCGCCCGCGAAGCCGCCGAAGAAGCCCGATCCGCTCCGGGCCATCCCGGTGCCCGACATCGATCCGGGCCGGGACCTCACGCGGGCGTTCCGGCGATTCGACCCGACGCTCTGACCCGGCCGATCAGCGGCAGGAGGTGCCTGAGGTCCGGTCCCGCGTCCCGGCCCGTCAGGGCGAGGCGCAGGGGGTGGAACAGGGCCCGGCCCTTGAGGCCCGTCTCGGCCCTCAGCACGCCGGTCCAGGCCGCCCAGGTGTCGAGGTCCCAGGGCTCGGCGGGCAGCAGGGCGGCGGCCCGGTCGAGGAAGGCCCGGTCCTCGACGACCGGAGCGACGACGCCCTCCACCACGCCCCACCATTCGGCCGCCTCGGAGAAGTGCGCGAGGTTGCCGCGCACGGCTCCCCAGAAGCATTCGGCCTTGGGGCCGGCGACGCCGAGCGCGGCGAGACGCCCGGCGACGGCCGCGAAGGGGAAGCCATGCAGCGTCCTGGCCGACAGGGCGTGGAGCTCGGCCTCGTCGAACCGGGCGGGGGTGCGCGACAGCCGCGACAGGTCCACCTCGGCGCCGAGCTCCTCCAGCGACGCGACGGGCCGGAGGGCCGAGGACGAGCCGGTCAGCACCGCCATGGCGGCCACCGCCAAGGCCTCCACGCCGTCCTCGCGCAACGCCCCGATCGACAGCGCCCCCGAGCGCTTGCTGAGTCCCTCGCCCGAGGCCGTGACGAGGAGGTTGTGGTGCGCGAAGGCGGGCGGGACCGCCCGCCCCAACGCCGCGAAGAGCTGGATCTGCACGGCCGTGTTGGTGACGTGATCCTCGCCGCGGATCACGTGGGTGATGCCGAGCGCGATGTCGTCCACCACCGAGGGCAGCGTGTAGAGGTAGGTACCGTCCTCGCGCAGCAGGCCGGGGTCGCTCAGCGACGCGGGACCGATGCGGCTCGGCCCGCGCACGAGGTCATCCCAGGCCACGGGGGCGCCGTCGAGCTTGAAGCGCCAGTGCGGGCGGCGGCCCTCCGCCACGAAGCTCGCCACCTGCCCGGGCGTCAGCGCCAGGGCGGCGCGGTCGTAGACGGGCGGCAGGCCGCGCGCCTGGAGGCGCTTGCGGCGGCGGTCGAGTTCGTCGGCCGTCTCGTAGGCGGGATAGAGCCGGCCGTCCCGCTTCAGGCGCTCGACCGCGGCGGCGTAGAGCGCCGTGCGGTCGGACTGCCGCACCACCATGTCCGGCACGACCCCGAGCCAGCCGAGGTCCTCCTCGATCGACGCGGCATATTCGGCGCGCGACCGCTCGACGTCGGTGTCGTCGAAGCGCAGCACGAAGCGGCCGTCCCGCGCCCGCGCGAAGAGGTAGTTGAGCAGCGCGGGCCGCGCGTTGCCGATGTGGATGCGCCCGGTGGGCGACGGGGCGAAGCGGACGACCGGCTGGGACATGGCGGTTCTATCGCCGACCCGCCGCGGGGACGCAACGAGGCAGGATGGCGACGAGGGGACCCCGCCGCCGCGACCGGGGGCTCAGGCGGCGCGGGCGGGCGGGCCGGCGGCCGCGAGGGTCGCGACCTCGTCGTCGGTGAAGACGCGGCTGCGGGTGAGGAAGCGGACGCCCTCGGGCGCCTCCGCCGAGAAGCCCGAACCGCGCCCCGGCACGGCGTCGATGATGAGTTGGGTGTGCTCCCAATATTCGAACTGGGCGGCGCCGATGTAGAACGCGCAGCCGCCGATCTCCCCCAGCAGCACGTCCTGCGGCCCGACCCGGAAGTCGCCGACCGGGAAGCACATGGGGGCGGAGCCGTCGCAGCACCCGCCGGACTGGTGGAACAGCAGGGGGCCGTGCTGCATCTTAAGCCGCGCCAGCACCTCGGCGGCCTTGTCCGTGATCTCGACCCGCGTCACCATGCCGCCCTCCCCGAAACGAGACGGCGCGGGGACGGACCCCACGCCGGTTGGCCATACGCTCAGAAGAAGCCGAGCGCCTTGGGCGAGTAGCTGACCAGCATGTTCTTGGTCTGCTGGTAGTGGTCCATCATCTTGAGGTGGTTCTCGCGGCCGATACCGGACTGCTTGTAACCGCCGAAGGTCGCGTGGGCGGGATACAGGTGGTAGCAGTTGGTCCAGACGCGGCCGGCCTGGATGGCGCGGCCGAAGCGGTAGGCGCGCGTGCCGTTGCGGGTCCACACGCCGGCGCCGAGCCCGTAGAGCGTGTCGTTGGCGATGGACAGCGCCTCCTCCTCGCCGTCGAACTTGCAGACCGAGACGACCGGTCCGAAGATCTCCTCCTGGAACACGCGCATCCTGTTGTGGCCTTCGAGCACGGTCGGCTCGACGTAGTAACCCTCGTCGATCTCGCCGCCGAGGTCGGCGCGCTTGCCGCCCGTCAGCACCTTGACCCCTTCCTGGGCCGCGATGTCGAAGTAGGACAGAATCTTCTCAAGCTGGTCGTTGGAGGCCTGAGCGCCGATCATGGTGCTCATGTCGAGCGGGTGGCCCTGCTTGATCTTCTTCACGCGGGCGATGGCCCGATCCATGAACCTGTCATAGATCTTGGCGTCCACCAGCGCGCGGCTCGGGCAGGTGCAGACCTCGCCCTGGTTCAGCGCGAACATGGCGAAGCCTTCGAGCGCCTTGTCGAAGAAGTCGTCGTCCGCATCCATCACGTCGGCGAAGAAGATGTTGGGCGACTTGCCGCCGAGCTCCAGCGTCA
>CAXTFP010000078.1:0-9593 GCA_964243135.1 uncultured Lichenihabitans sp. | reverse complement strand
CGCGCTGGTCGAGGCGGCGCGGGCCCGCGTGGCGGCCCTCGCCGGCACGCCGTCCGAGGCCGTCGTCTTCACCTCGGGCGCGACCGAAGCGGCCCACCTCGCCCTGTCGCCCGACCTCGCGGCCGATGGGCGCCGCGGCTTCGACCGGCTGCTCGTGTCGGCGACCGAACACGCGGCCGTGCTCCGCGGCCACCGCTTCCCGGCCGGGGCCGTGACGCTGCTGCCCGTGATGGGGGACGGCACGCTCGATCCCGCGGGCCTCGATGCGGCGCTCGCGGCCGGCGGGCGGGCCGTGGTGGCCGTGCAGGCCGCCAACAACGAGACGGGCGTGCTCCAGCCCATACCCGCGCTCGCGGCGCGCGTGCACGACCACGGCGGCCTCCTCGTCTGCGATGCCGTGCAGGCCGCCGGGCGCGTACCCTGCGATGCGCTCGGCGCCGACATCCTGCTCCTGTCGGCCCACAAGCTTGGCGGCCTGCCCGGCGCGGGCGCGGTAGTCGTGACGGGCGGGCGGGCGTCGCTCGGCTCGCCGGTGCTGCGCGGCGGCGGGCAGGAGCGCGGCTTCCGCTCCGGCACCGAGAACGTGGCGGCCATCGCGGCCTTCGGGGCTGCGGCGGCGCTGGGCGTCACTGCCGGCCTCGCGGCGCTGCGCGACCGCTTCGAGTCAGCCCTGCTGGGCATGGCGCCCGACGCCGAGGTCTTCGGCCTTGGCGCCCCGCGCCTGCCCAACACCTGCGCCTTCGCGGTGCCGGGTGTGTCGGCCGAGCGGCTGCTGATCGCGCTCGACCTCGACGGCGTCGCCGTGTCGTCGGGCTCGGCCTGCGCGTCCGGGGTGGTCGGCCGGTCGCACGTGCTTGACGCGATGAAAGTGAGACCCGATCTCACTTCTTGCGCCATACGGGTCAGCTTCGGTTGGAGTTCGACGGAAGCGGATGCGGACCGCGCCGCGGACGCACTGGCCAAGGCACTGAACCGCATGCGCGGGGGGCGTTTTCGGTCCGCCGCGTGACTATATGGATGACAGGGCTCTGACCGAGCCGCTGCGAACAGGATCGCGTCGCTTTCGCGGCCGGTCGGAGAGACTGAAATGGCGGCTGTTCAGGATACGGTCGATCGCGTCAAGGCGATCGACGTCAGCGAGTACAAGTACGGCTTCGTCTCGGACATCGAGTCCGATCGGGCCCCCAAGGGCCTGAGCGAGGACATCGTCCGCTTTATCTCGGCCAAGAAGGACGAGCCGGCCTGGCTGACCGAGTGGCGCCTCGAGGCCTATCGGCGCTGGCAGACCATGGACTCGCCGGACTGGTCGCGCGTCAAGCATCCGCCGATCGACTACCAGGACCTGCATTACTTCTCCTCGCCCAAGGGCACGTCCGGCCCGAAGTCGCTCGACGAGGTCGATCCCGAGCTGCTGCGCACCTACGAGAAGCTCGGCATTCCCCTGCGTGAGCAGGAGATCCTGGCCGGCGTCGAGCCGTCGTCGCGCGTCGCCGTGGACGCGGTCTTCGACTCCGTGTCGGTCGCCACGACCTTCAAGGCCGAGCTCGCCAAGTCCGGCGTGATCTTCTGCCCGATCTCCGAGGCCGTGCACAGCCACCCGGAGCTCGTGAAGAAGTACCTCGGCTCGGTCGTGCCGGTGACGGACAACTACTATGCCACGCTGAACTCGGCCGTCTTCTCGGACGGGTCCTTCGTGTACATCCCGCCGGGCGTGCGCTGTCCGATGGAGCTGTCGACCTATTTCCGCATCAACGACACCAAGACCGGCCAGTTTGAGCGCACGCTGATCATCGCCGACAAGGGCTCCTACGTCAGCTACCTCGAGGGCTGCACGGCGCCGATGCGCGACGAGAACCAGCTTCACGCCGCCGTGGTCGAGCTCGTGGCGCTGGAGGACGCGGAGATCAAGTATTCGACGGTCCAGAACTGGTACCCGGGCGACGCGGAGGGCCGGGGCGGCATCTACAACTTCGTGACCAAGCGCGGCGACTGCCGCGAGGCGCGGGCGAAGATCTCCTGGACCCAGGTCGAGACCGGCTCGGCCATCACCTGGAAGTACCCGTCCTGCATCCTGCGCGGTGACAACTCGCGCGGCGAGTTCTACTCCATCGCCATCTCCAATGGCATGCAGCAGGTCGACAGCGGCACCAAGATGATCCATCTCGGCCGCGACACGACGAGCCGCATCATCTCGAAGGGGATCGCGGCCGGCAAGTCGGACAACACCTACCGCGGCCTCGTGTCGGCCCACCGCAAGGCCACCAACGCCCGCAACTTCACGAACTGCGATTCGCTGCTGATCGGCGAGCAGTGCGGCGCCCACACGGTGCCCTACATCGAGGCCAAGACTTCCACGGCCGTCTTCGAGCACGAGGCCACGACCTCGAAGATCTCTGAGGATCAGCTTTTCTACTGCCGCCAGCGCGGGCTGTCCGCCGAGGAGGCGACCGCGCTGATCGTCAACGGCTTCGTGCGCGACGTGCTCCAGCAGCTGCCGATGGAGTTCGCCGTCGAGGCGCAGAAGCTGATCGCCATCTCGCTCGAAGGCAGCGTCGGCTGACCATCACGCCATCAACAGGAAGGGTGCCCCGCCGGCCGGCGGGGCGCCTCCGCACGGGATCGACAGGGTAACACCATGCTGGAAGTCAGGAATCTCCACGTCGAAGTGGACGGGCAGAAGATCCTCCGCGGGCTCGACCTCACCATCAGACCGGGCGAGGTCGCGGCCATCATGGGCCCGAACGGCTCCGGCAAGTCGACCCTGTCGTACGTCATCGCGGGCCGTTCGGACTACGAGGTGACGGACGGCGACGTGTTGCTCGACGGCGAGAACGTGCTGGAGATGGACCCCGAGGAGCGGGCCGCCAAGGGCATGTTCCTGGCCTTCCAGTATCCGGTCGAGATCCCCGGCGTCGCCACCATGACGTTCCTCAAAGCTTCGGTGAACGCCCAGCGCAAAGCCCGCGGCGAGGCTGAGCTTTCGACCCCCGACTTCATGCGCCACGTGAAGAACGGCGCCGCCAAGCTCGAAGTCGACCCCGACATGCTCAAGCGCCCGCTGAACGTCGGGTTCTCGGGCGGCGAGAAGAAGCGCATGGAGATCCTGCAGATGGCGCTGCTGGAGCCGCGCTACGGCCTGCTCGACGAGACCGACTCCGGGCTCGACATCGACGCGTTGCGCATCGTGTCGAACGGCGTCAACGCCCTGCGCGCGTCCAACCGCGGCTTCCTGGTCATCACGCACTATCAGCGCCTGCTCGACTATATCAAGCCGGACGTGGACCACATCATGTCCAAGGGCCGCATCATCACGAGCGGCGACGCCGCCCCGGCCCTGGAGCTCGACAAGCACGGCTACCGCGACTATGTCGCGGATGCCGCCTGAGGTCGGCGCCATGGCCCCGATCATCCGCAAGGAACACGACGCCGAGCGCGTGCTGGCCGAGCAGTTCCGCGCCCGCCGCCCCGCTGACGCCTCCGCGGCACGGCGCGACGCCGCCTTCGCGGCCTTCGCCGAGGCCGGGCTCCCCGGCCGCCGCATCGAGAGCTGGCATTACACCGACATGCGCGGCCTCCTGCGCGAGGCCCTGCCGCCCGCCCCCGAGCCCGATGCAGCGACGATCGCTGAGGCCCGCGCCCGGCTCGACGCCCACGTGGTGCCCGGCGCCGCCCGCCTCGTCGTGCTCGACGGCCACTACGTCACGGCGCTGTCCGACCCTTCGCGTCTCGGCGTCGGCGTGCGGGTCACGTCGGTGCTGGAGTCGCTCGGCACGCGCGACCTCTCGGCCTCCCTCCAGGCCGCCCAGAAGCTCGGCCAGCCGGAGTCGCTGCTGGAGCTCAACGTCGCCTTCCTGCAGGGCGGTGTGATGGTCGAGGTCGAGCCCGGCACGGCGGTCGCGGCGCCGATCGAGATCGTCATTCTGCTCAGCGGGCGCGCGCCGGCCGCGACCTACGACCGGAGCTACCTGCAGCTCGGCGACGGCGCCTCGGCCATCGTCATCGAGCGCCACGCCGCGCTCGGCGAGGCGCAATCGCTGGCGACCTCCGTCCTGGTCGCCTCGGTCGGCGACGGCGCCAGCCTGGAGCACCTCGTGCGGGTCGACGGGCTCGGCCTGAAGGCGATGCATTTCGGCACCACGCTGGTGCGGCTCGGCGCCGACGCGAAGTTCGACGCGACCACGCTGATCGCCACGGGCGGCGTCACGCGCCGGCAGGCCTACCTCGAATATGCGGGCCCGAACACGGTGGCGCATTTCCAGGGCGTGTCGCTGCTCGACGGGCGCTCGCACGCCGACACGACGCTGATCGTCACCCACACGGCGCCGCACTGCGAGAGCCGCGAGCTGTACAAGCACGTGCTCGCTGACGAGTCGACCGGCATCTACCAGGGCAAGGTCGTGGTGGCGCCCGGCGCGCAGAAGACCGACGGCAAGATGTTGTCCAAGGCGATCTTCCTCGGCGACGGCGCCAGCATGTACAACAAGCCGGAGCTGGAAATCTTCGCCGACGACGTAGTCTGCGGTCACGGTGCGACCGCGGGTTCGCTCGACGACGATCAGCTCTTCTACCTTCGGGCCCGCGGCATCCCACTTATGGAAGCCCAGGCGCTGCTCCTCGAAGCCTTCGCGCCCGAGGGCATCGAGGCCGTGGCGAACGATGCCGTCAGGCGAGAGTTCGCCGAACGCATCGGCCAGTGGCTCCGGCAACACGGACGGTGAACCCCATGCTCGATCGACCCTTCTACGACGTGGAGGCGGTGCGCCGGGACTTCCCGGCGCTGTCGCTCACGCCCTACGGCAAGCCGCTCGTCTACCTCGACAACGCGGCCTCGGCCCAGAAGCCCAAGGCCGTGATCGATCGCATGACAACGGCCTACGAGACCGAATACGCCAACGTGCACCGCGGGCTGCACTACCTCGCCAACGCCGCCACCGAGGCTTTCGAGGGCGCGCGCGAGAAGGTGCGGGCCTTCCTCAATGCCGAGTCGGTCGACGAGATCGTCTTCACGCGCTCGGCCACGGAAGCCGTCAACCTCGTGGCCTCGTCCTTCGGGCTCCAGCACATCGGCGAGGGTGACGAGGTCGTCCTGTCCATCATGGAGCACCATTCCAACATCGTGCCCTGGCACTTCCTGCGGGAGCGCCGCGGCGCCGTGCTGAAATGGGTCGGGGTCGACGAGGACGGCAACCTGTCGCTCGACGAGTTCGAGGCCGCGCTGTCGCCGCGCACCAAGATCGTCGCCATGACGCACATGTCCAACATGCTGGGCACCATCACCCCCATCAAGGAGGTGATCCGCATCGCCCACGCCCACGGCGTGCCCGTGCTGGTGGACGGGTCGCAGGGGGCCGTGCACCTCGACGTCGACGTGCGCGACCTCGACGCGGACTTCTACCTCTTCACCGGCCACAAGGTCTACGGGCCGACCGGCATCGGCGTGCTCTACGGCAAGCACGACATGCTGGCCTCCCTGCCGCCCTTCAACGGTGGCGGCGAGATGATCGACGTCGTGACGACCGAGGGCGTGACCTACAACTCGCCGCCGCACCGCTTCGAGGCCGGCACGCCGCCGATCGTCCAGGCGATCGGGCTCGGCGCCGCGCTCGACTACATGCGCGAGATCGGCCGCGACCGCATCCGGGCGCATGAGGGCGACCTCACGCGCTATGCCCACGAGCGGCTGGGCCGCGTCAACTCGCTGCGGATCTTCGGCAAGTCCAAAGACAAGGGCGCCATCGTGTCCTTCTCGATGGAGAACGCCCACGCGCACGACATCGCCACCGTGATCGACCGCTACGGCGTGGCGGTGCGGGCCGGCACTCATTGCGCCATGCCGCTGCTGCAGCGCTTCGGCGTGACGGCGACCTGCCGGGCGTCCTTCGGGCTTTACAACACCCGCGGGGAGGTCGATGCCCTGGCGGACGCGCTCCTGCGCGCCGAAGCGCTCTTCGCTTGAAGGCTCATCCCATGTCAGACGCTGCCGCCAAGGCGCCCCTCGACCAGCCCAACCTGCCGGAGATCGACCCGGCCTCCGCGATCCCCCCGGCCGAGCTGGAGGGGATCACCGAGGGCCTCGTGGCGGCGCTGAAGACCGTCTATGACCCCGAGATCCCGGTCGACATCTACGAACTCGGCCTGATCTACAAGATCGAGATCGACGACTCGAAGTTCGTGTCGATCGATATGACGCTGACGGCGCCGGGGTGTCCCGTGGCGGGCGAGATGCCGGGCTGGGTGGAGACGGCGGCCTCCGGCGTGCCCGGCGTCGCTGGCGCCAAGGTGTCGATGGTGTTCGATCCGCCGTGGGACCAGAGCCGCATGTCCGACGAGGCCCGCGTCGCCCTCGACATGTGGTGATGGTGTCTTCCTTCTCCCGCAGGCGGGAGAAGGTGCCCGGCAGGGCGGATGAGGGGATTCCCCCACCGTCCCAGGTTCCCTCATCCGACCCGACTGCGTCGGGCCACCTTCTCCCGCAGGCGGGAGAAGGGAACGCTCTCTTCAAGCCGCGTGCGCCCTCGCCGCGTCGGCGCCGAGCCAGACGTCCAGATCCCGCTCGGCCCGGAGACTCATCGCGCGCTTGTTGGCCTGCGCCTTCTCCGGTCCGCGCAGCTTCTTGCCCGTCTCGGAGCGGGGCGCCTCGCCGAGGGGCGGGAACAGGCCGAAGTTGACGTTCATGGGCTGGAACGACGGCGGGCCGGCGTCAACCGTCTCGATGTGCCCGCCCGTGATGTGGTGCAGCAGCGCGCCGATGGCCGTGGTGGCGGGCGGCACGGCGAGGTCCTCGCCCCGGCGCTCGGCCGCGGCCATGCGGCCCGCCATCAGCCCCACGGCGGCGCTCTCCACGTAGCCCTCGCAGCCCGTGATCTGCCCGGCGAAGCGCAGGCGCGGCATGGCCTTGAGCCGCAGCCGCGCGTCGAGCAGGCGCGGCGAGTTGATGAAGGTGTTGCGGTGGAGGCCGCCGAGCCGGGCGAACTCCGCCCGCTCCAGCCCCGGGATGGTGCGGAACACCTCGACCTGGGCCGAGTGCTTCAGCTTCGTCTGGAAGCCGACCATGTTGTAGAGCGTGGCCAGCGCGTTGTCCTGGCGGAGCTGGACAATGCCGCAGGGCTTCACGGTGGGATCGTTGGGGTTGGTCAGGCCGACGGGCTTCATGGGCCCGTGTCGCAGCGTTTCCCGCCCGCGCTCCGCCATGACCTCTATGGGCAGGCAGCCGTTGAAGTAGGGCGTGCCCTCCCAGTCCTTGAAGGAGGTCGTCTCGCGGGTCAGCAGCGCGTCCACGAAGGCGTCGTACTGCGGCCGGTCGAGTGGGCAGTTGATGTAATCCAGGCCGTTGCCGCCCGGCCCGACCTTGTCGTAGCGCGACTGGTACCAGGCCTTGTCGAAGTCGATGCTGTCCTTGTGGACGATCGGCGCGATGGCGTCGAAGAAGGCGAGGTGCTGCTCGCCCCCGAGCTCCGCGATGGCCTTCGCCAGCCCCGGCGAGGTCAGCGGGCCGGTCGCCACGATGACGTCGGTCCAGTCCTCGGGCGGCAGGCCGTCCACCGCCTCGCGGCGCAGGGTGATGAGGGGCTCGGCCGCGACCGCGGCCGTGACGGCCGCCGCGAAGCCGTCGCGGTCGACCGCCAGGGCGCCGCCGGCCGGGACCTGATGGCGGTCCGCGCAGCTCATGATGAGCGAGCCCAGGCGGCGCATCTCGCGGTGGATCACGCCGACGGCGTTGCCGAGCGCATCGTCCGAGCGGAACGAGTTCGAGCAGACGAGCTCGGCCAGATCCTGAGTCTTGTGGGCGTCGGTGGGGCGGATCGGGCGCATCTCGTGCAGCACGACGGGCAGGCCGGCGCGGGCGATCTGCCAAGCGGCCTCGGAGCCGGCGAGGCCGCCGCCGATGACGTGGATGGGTTGGGGCTGAGGGATCGACATCGCCCAGACCTATGGAAAGCGCGACGCCTCCGCAAGCGCTCCCGAAGGACGGAGCGCCCGCCGGAGCGGCGGCTCGGCGGGCGCGGGCGTCGTGAGTCGAATGGGTTGGATCAGGCTTCGCTCTCGGCGCTCTGGCGCACGAGGACGTGGATGTCGGCGCGGCCGATGCCGAGGTCGTTCAGCTCACGGTCCGACAGGCGGGACAGCTCGCGGACGGAATCGCGGTAACGGCGCCAGGCGGCGAGCTTGACGGACAGGTTCTTGATCATGGAATTGCTCCGCTGTTGTTAGTCCGCGGAGGCTGCCGGATGCGGCGCGCGGACGGGAAGGCATGCCCACCCACACACAATGGCGGGCATGGTCGGGGCTCGCCGCGCGAGGCGGCGGGCCGGAGACAAGGCGTCAGGCGGCGACGGACTGACGGTTGTGGGCTCCCCAGGACGGGGCGGCGGCCTCGGCCCATTCCTGGGCACGGAGGGCGGCGACCGACTGCGAGGCGGCGGCGTCGCGCGCCGTCAGGGTGGCGCCGGCCGCCACGGTCCTGATGTCGGCGCGGGCGATGCCGAGGTCGGCCAGTTCCCGATCTGTCAGGCGGGACAGTTCGCGGATGGACTCTCGCTCGCGGCGCCAGTTGCTGATGAAGTCGAACATCGAAAGGTTCCTTGTCGTTCGCGGGACCGAGCCGAATGCCCCGTTCCGCGTGACCTTTGATGCAGCGCAATATACGCGTTTCCGCTCACGCCACCACGCATAAGCGCAAACGTCTGACATGCGACAGGCGCATGGATAAGTTCACGATCCGTTAGGATCAAAGGCCGAATTGAATTCAAAACGCGTTGTTTCAGGGCCTTGCAGGCCCGATCCGCCGTGTTGTCATGTTTCCGTTGCATGACTCGGTCGGGGTTCAGCCATAGAGCTGGGCAGCGGTGGTCCGCGTTGCCGGATCGAAGGGCGATCCGCACCTTCGATGGGCAGAAACTCATGCTGCAATGCAGCATCATGTAAACGACGGTTTCGACGGACCGATCACGCGCCTTCGGTCGACTGACGTGCCGCTCTCATCGGAAAGATGGACGCCGGACGTCGCATCAGTCCGGTTTCAAAAGGCCCTCGGCCTTTTGCGGGTTTCAGGGCAGAGCCCTGAGACGCCAACACTATTAAGCTACGTGAGACGAATATAGCACAGGAGAGATCTCAGGGCTCCGCCCTGAAACCCGCCAAAGGGCCAGCCTTTTGGAAACCGATTTGAGCTGATGACTTAAGCTATTCGGCGGCGGCCTGCAGCGGGCGCCGGGCCAGCACGTCGCGCAGGAAGCGCCCGGTGTGGCTGGCGGGGTTGCGGGCCACCTCCTCGGGAGAGCCCGTGGCGACGATGCGCCCGCCGCCGTCGCCCCCCTCGGGGCCGAGGTCGACGATGTAGTCGGCCGTCTTGATGACTTCGAGGTTGTGCTCGATCACCACCACCGTGTTGCCCTGGTCGACGAGCTCCTGCAGCACGGCCAGGAGCTTGGCCACGTCCTCGAAGTGCAGGCCCGTGGTGGGCTCGTCGAGGATGTAGAGCGTCCGGCCGGTGGAGCGCCGCGACAGCTCCTTCGCCAGCTTCACCCGCTGCGCTTCCCCACCCGACAGCGTCGTCGCCGACTGGCCGAGCTCGACGTAGCCCAGCCCAACGT
>CAXTFP010000077.1:0-9786 GCA_964243135.1 uncultured Lichenihabitans sp. | reverse complement strand
CCCCTGCTCCACACGGTGCGCGGGGCCGGGTACATGATCCGTGACCATCATCGGTAAGCTGTTCCACACGACGGCGTTCAAGCTGTCGCTCGCCTATCTGGTGATCTTCGCCATCGGGGCCGGGGTGGTGCTGGGCGGCATCGACTGGAACGTCAACCAGCTCCTTGACCAGCAGATCGGCCAGACCATCGTGGCCGAGATCAACGGGCTGAACGAGCAATACGACACGGGTGGTATCCGGCAGCTCGTCACCGCGGTCGAGCGGCGCACCGAGCAGCCGGGATCATCGCTCTATCTCGTGACCAATTTCGCCGGCCAGGCCCTCGCCGGCAACGTCGCGACCCTGCCGCCCGGCGTCATCGACCGGCCCGGCCTCGTCGAGACGAGCTACGAGCGCCGCGGCGACGCCCGGCCGAACCACCTCGCGCTGGCCCAGGTGTTCCTGCTGCCGAGCGGCTTTCGCCTCCTGGTCGGCCGCGACCTCGAGGAGCGCGAGAATCTGCGCGACGTGATGATCCACGCGCTGTTCACGTCGCTGTTCTGGGTCATGCTGGTGGGGCTCGTCGGCGGGCTCGTCGTGTCGCTGAAGATCCTGCGCCGCGTCGACGCCATGAACGCCAGCGCCAAGACCATCATGACGGGCGACCTGTCGCGGCGCCTGCCGCTCGCCGGCACGGGCGACGAGCTCGACCGGTTGGCCGAGAACCTGAACGCCATGATCTCGCGCATCGGCGACCTGATGGTGGGCATGCGCGAAGTGTCCGACAACATCGCCCACGACCTCCGGACGCCGCTGACCCGGCTGCGCAACAATGCCGAGGAGGCCCTGCGCTCGGGCGGCGACGCCGAACGCCAGCGCGACGCGTTGGAGAAGGTCATCGGCGAGGCCGACGGGTTGATCGCGGTCTTCAACGCCCTCTTGATGATCGCCCGCGCAGAGGCGGGCTCGGGCCGGGACGCGCTGGTCGAGGGCGACGCGGGCGCGATCGTCGCGGACGTCGCCGACCTCTACGAGCCCTCGGCCGAGGAGGCCGGCGTGGGCCTCACGGTCGAGATCGAGCCGGCTCTGCCCGTGCGGGTCAACCGGGAGCTCCTGGGGCAGGCGCTGGCCAACCTCATCGACAACGCCCTGAAACACGGCGCCGCGGCGTCGGGTTCGGGATCCGCGGTCGCCGTCTCGGCGCGGCGCGCGGGCGACCGGGTGGAGATCGCCGTGGCGGATCGCGGGCCGGGCATCCCGCCGGCCGACCGCGGCCGGGTGCTGGAGCGCTTCGTCCGGCTGGAGGGATCGCGGTCCCGGCCCGGCTCCGGCCTCGGCCTGTCGCTGGCCTCGGCCATCGCTCACCTGCACGGGGGCGCGCTGCGCCTCGACGACAACGGGCCCGGCCTCAAGGTGGTGATGAGCCTGCCGACCGCGCCGCGGCGCGCCGAGGTCGAGCGCCCCGCTCCCGTCGAGACCCGCCGCGGTCCGGAACTCCTGAGCCGGCAGGGGACGCGGTGATCGCGGGAAGGATTGCAGGGCGTCACGGCAGGAGGCCGCGGCCAGCATCGATGACCGCGAGCCGGTCAGGCGACCCGTTCCTCCGCCATCCACGCGGCGCGGGGCGAGGCGGCCGGCGTTGCGGGCGCGGCGAGCGGCTGGACCGGGGCGGGCCGCGGCACGTCCGGGCGCGGGCCCGGCAGGTGGACCAGGACGACGGTGCCGCGCCCCGGGCGGGAGCGGATGCGCAGCGAGCCGCCGTGCATCTCGGCCAGGGACCGCGCGATGGCGAGCCCCAACCCCGAGCCCTTCATGCCGTCCCGCATCGCGGCCCCGGACTGGGTGAAGGGCCGGCCGATGGCCGAAAGGGCCGCGGGCGCGATGCCGATGCCGTCGTCCACGACGAACAGGTCGGTGCCGCCCCGCGCGGGCCTGACCCGCACGCCGACTTGGCCCCCGTCGCCCGCGAACTTCACGGCGTTGCTGAGCAGCGCCGCCACGATTTTATCGAGCGCGCGTGCGTCCGCGTGGAGCGCCGTGCGCGGGTCGACGTCGGCCATCAGGGCGACGGACTTGTCCGAGGCGGCCTGGGCCATGGCGGCGAAAGCCGAGCGCATCGCGTCGCCCGCGTCCACGGGCCGGGGCTCGATCCGCACGCGCCCGGCTTCGAGCCGGGCCATCTCCAGCACGTCGGAGATCACGTCGAGGAGGTAGCGGCCGCTGGTCGCGATATCGCCAGCATAGGCGGCGTATGTGTCGGAGCCGAGCTGGCCGAAGGTTTCGGCGCCCATGAGCTCCGAGAAGCCGATGATGGCGTTGAGGGGCGTGCGCAGCTCGTGGCTCATGTTGGCCAGGAACTCGGATTTGGCGCGGTTGGCGCTCTCGGCTTCGGCCTGCTTCTCGGCGTTGCGTTCGGCCAGCACGACCAGCTGCTGAGCCTGGGTTTCGAGCACCTGGCGCGAGCGGCGGAGGTCCGCGATCGTCGCCATGAGGCGGCGCTCGGAGTCCATGAGCTGCTCCTCGTGGCGCTTCAGCGCCGTGATGTCGGTCCCCACCGACACGTAGCCGCCGTCCCGGGTGCGCCGCTCGTTGATCTGCAGCCAGCGGCCGTCGCCGAGCTGCGCCTCGTAGGTGCGGGCTCCGCCGCGGGGGCTCTCGCCGAGCGAGATCTGGGTCTGGATGAGGGGCGGGGTGGCGTCGGCGATGAGCTGGCTGTAGGGCGTGCCGCTCCGCACGGTATCGGGCTTGAGCTCGTGCAGGGCGAGGAACTTGGTGTTGCAGGTGACGAGCCGGTTGTCGGCGTCCCACAGCACGAAGGCCTCCGAGATGGCCTCGATGGCGTCGCGCAGCCGCATGTCGGCCGTGGCGTTGCGCTCCGCGAGGCGCTTCTCGTCCGAGATGTCGACCGCGATGCCGACGAGGTGGAGCTCCGCATCGGCGCCCTCGCGCACGAGTTCGGCGCGCGCGCGGAGCCACACCCAGGCGCCGCGCGCGTTGCGCAGCCGGAACACGTGGTCGATCGTGTTGGTCCGGGATCCCGCCACCATCTCGGCCAGCCGCGACAGGTCCCCATCGCGCGGGTGGACCAGGGCATCGACCTCGCCGAAGGACATGAACTCGGACCGCGCCTCCATCCCCAGCATGGCGTACATCGAGGCCGACCAGTAGATGCGGCCGCGGGCGAGATCCCAGTCCCACAGCCCGCAGCGGCCCCGGTTCAGCGCCGTGTCGATCCGGCCGTGCACGCGGGCGTGGATGTCCTCGACCTCGATGGCGCGGTTGGTCTGCCAGAAGTAGGCGGTCGCGATCACGATCAGCACGAAAGCCGTCGAGAACAGGAGGAAGCCGGAGCGGAAGGCCGCGGATCGCCAGTCGGACAGGAGGTCGGAAATCGGGTGGATGATGGCGATCTGGCCGAAGGGCGCGTTGAGCTGCCGCACGGCGGCCAGCACGTCCTGGCCGTCCGCGAGATCGATGCGCAGCACTCCGGCCTTGTCGGCGAAGACCGTCAGGGGCTGGTCGCGGCCGAGCAGGTCGGCGAGCGGGCGCCGCGGGCCCAGCGGCGGCAGGGCCGCCACGACGTCGCCGGCCCTGTCGGCAAGGAGGATGCGACGGCCGGAGCCGAGGATGCGCTCCGGAAGGAGTTGGTCCAGGGCCTCGGCGGGCTTGAGCCCGGGGTACCGGGCCAGCGTGGCGTTCACCTTGTCGCCCGCGAGAGTCGCCAGCATCTCGAGGTCGTCGATGGCGTCGTTGATGGCGCGGGCGCGGGCCTCGCGGAACTGGAACGCGGCGCCGACCGCCAGGACGACCATGAAGACCGCCACCAGGAACGGGACGAGGCGGCGCAGCCAGGGTTCGTACTCGGCCATCCGCAGATGGCCGGGCTGCGTCAAAGCCCGGGCAAGTCCACCCAACGTCCCCGCCCGCGCGGATCCGCTGGCAGCGTTCGCACGCGCCATCGATCGTCCCCTCATCTCACGGTCGGACTGGGGGACGTGCCGCATCTCCCGATCCGCCCGCAATGTGGAGCGGGGGGCACCGGTCTGTCCACAAACACATTGGTGAACGGATCGAAAAGTTCGCTTGATTTCCGCCCCGAAAACATGTCGGCCGTGGCCCTATGGCGGACCCGCGCGGCCCCTCAACCCAGCGATCGATTCGCGATGTCGCGCACGTCGGCCGACAGGGCCGGCTGCAGGGCGATCCGCTTCAGCGCCGCCTCGGCCCGGCCCCGGCGGACGGGCTCCATCAGCCGCCAGGACCGGAAGGCATTGAGCAGGCGGGCCGCCACCTGGGGGTTCTTGCCGTCGAGCGCCAGCACCACCTCGGCGACGAGGTCGTAGCCCGCGCCGTCCGCGCGGTTGAACTGCGTGGGGTTGGCGCCGAAGGCCCCGACCAGCGCGTAGACGCGGTTCGGCACCGCCATGGAGAAGGCCGCGTGGGCCATCAGCCGCCGCACGCGCTCCACCGTGCCATCCTCCGGGATGGAGGCCTGGAGGGCGAACCACTTGTCGACGACCAGTGGCTCGGCCCTGAAGTCCTCGTAGAAGCGGTCGAGGGCGGCTTCCCGCGCCGCGCCGGGGATCAGGGTCAGGACGGCCAGCGCCGCCATCCGATCCGTCATGTTGTCCGCGCGGTCGAACTGCTCCTTCGCCAGCGCGCCGCCGCCCGCGGGATTGCCGGCCGCGATCAGCGCCAAGGCCGTGTTGCGGAGGGCGCGCCGGCCCGCCCCCGACGCGTCGGGCGCATAAGGGCTGGCGTTCCGGCCGCCCGCGTGGACCGCCCGGAGCTCGGCGCCGAGCATCGTGCCAATGGCGGCCCGGACCCGCTCGCGCGCCTCGTGCACCGCCGCGGGATCGACGTCCCGCCCGATCTCGCGGGCGAGGTCGCCCTCGGCCGGCAGGGCGAGAACCTGGGCCGCGAAGGCCGGGTCGTTGGCGCCGCCGCGCACCACCGCGGCCATCGCCTCCCTCAGCGCCGCGGGATCGGCGTTGCCGCCGCGCACGCCGCCGAGGCTGAGGCGCGTTCGCACGGTCTGGGCCGTCTCCCACCGGTTGAAGGGGTCCTCGTCATGCGTCATCAGCGTCACGAGGTCGGCGTCGCTGGCGTCCGTGACGAGGCGCACCGGCGCCGAGAAGCCGCGCAGCAGCGACGGGATGGTGCCGGGTGCCACGTCCTCGAAGACGACCCGGCGCTCCGCCGTGGTGAGCTCGATCACGTCGTGGCCGAGTTCGACGTCCGAAAGGCCGTCCGCTTCGCCGGTCCGGACCGGCTGGGGAGCGCCGCCCGGCGCCACGAGCCCGAAGCTCAACGGCACCACGAAGGGCTGCTTGTCGGGCTGGCCCGGCGTCGGGGCGGCCGACTGCTTCAGGTCGAGCGTGAGGCGGCGGGTCGCGGCGTCGTAGCGGGTCGCGGCCTCGACGCGCGGCGTGCCGGCCTGCACGTACCAGCGGAAGAACTGCGTGAGGTCCCGCCCGGAGCTTTCGGCGAAGCAGCCGAGGAAGTCCTCGACGGTCGCGGCCGTGCCGTCGAATCGCTCGAAATAGATCTGCATGCCGCGGTCGAAGGCTTTCGGCCCCACGAGGGTCCGGTACATGCGGATGATCTCGGCGCCCTTCTCGTAGATGGTCGCCGTGTAGAAGTTGTTGATCTCCGTGTAGCTTTCCGGCCGCACGCTGTGCGCCAGCGGCCCGCCGTCCTCGGCGAACTGGCGCGCGCGCAGGGCCCGGACGTCGGCGATGCGCTTGACGGCGCGGGAACGCTGGTCGCCCGAGAATTCGTGGTCGCGGAAGACCGTCAGCCCCTCCTTGAGGCTCAACTGGAACCAGTCGCGGCAGGTGATGCGGTTGCCGGTCCAGTTGTGGAAATACTCGTGGGCGATCACCGTCTCGATCCCGGCGTAGTCGCTGTCGGTCGCGAGCTCCGGAGAAGCGAGCACGTATTTGTCGTTGAAGACGTTGAGCCCCTTGTTCTCCATGGCGCCCATGTTGAAGTCCGACACGGCGACGATGTTGAACACGTCGAGGTCGTAGGCGCGGCCGAATACCTCCTCATCCCAGCGCATCGAGCGCTTCAGCGCGTCCATGGCATAGGTGGCCTGGGCGGCCTTTCCGGGCTCGACGTAGATGGCGAGGTCGACGTGCCGCCCCTCGCTCGTCGTGATCTCGTCCTTCAGCACGTCGAGGCGGCCGCCCACAACGGCGAAGAGGTAGGCGGGCTTGGGATGCGGGTCGTGCCACACGGCGTAGTGCCGGTCGGTGTCCGGCACGGCGCCGGACTCGACCGGGTTGCCGTTGCCGAGCAGCACCGGCGCCTCCTCGACGCTGCCCTCGATCCGCGTGGTGAAGACCGCCAGCACGTCGGGGCGGTCGAGGTAGTAGGTGATGCGGCGGAAGCCCTCCGCCTCACACTGCGTGCAATAGGCCGAACCCGACCGATAGAGCCCCATCAGCGCCGTGTTGGCCGAGGGGTCGAGCACGGTCTCGACCGTGAGGATGAAGGCCCGCCGCGGCGGCTCGGCGACCGTGAGGCGGTCGGGCGAAGCGAGGCCGGAGGCGAGGTCGAGGGCCTGCCCGTCGAGCGCCACCGCGGTCGCCACCAGCCCGTCCCCGTCGAGCAGCAGCGGCGCGCCTTCCCGACCCTTCGGATTCGGCCTGATCCGCAGCACCGACTTGATCCGCGTCGCCGTCGGGTGGAGCAGGATGTCGAGCGAGACGGCGTCGATCAGGTAGTCCGGCATCCGGTAGTCGGAGAGGCGGATCGGCTGGCCTTGGTCGCTGCGCATCGGCGTGTCCCGTTGAGGTCGCGGAGGGGAAGAGCCGCGGTCCGCCGGTCACTCGCCCGCGGGGACGACGGCGTCCTCGGGGTGGACAACGGGGGCCGCGGCGTCGGGATCCGGCAGGCGCCGGTGGAAAAACACCGCGGCGCCGAGGTTCGCGACCCCGAGCACCAGCAGCAGCACGGGGTTCGGCACGGCCAGGACGGGCGACTGCAGCAGCGCGGTCAGGGTGGCGCCGATCATCATGAACAGCGCATTGAGCACGCCTACGCCCGCCACCACGCGGGCGCGGCGCTCCGGCGCCGCCCAGGCCTGCACGGCCGAGAAGACCGGCACGGAGAAGAGCCCGCCCGCGCAGGCCAGCCCCATCAGGTCGAGGACGAGCCGCAGCCCCGTGCCGCTGTGCAGGAAGGCCGACAGCGAGAGCTGATCGCGGGCGTCGCCGATGACGGAGGTGGCCCAGCCGGCGTCGATCAGGAAGACGCCCATGGCGGCGACCGACCAGGGCGCGTGCCGAAGCACGATGCGCCCCCGCGCCAGCCAGCCGGCCAGCAGCGAGCCGATCCCGACACCCACGGCGAAGAATAGGCTGATGGCGGTCTCGACCTCGACGCCGGCGCCAATCCTCTGCTTCACCACGACCGGCACCAGCACCAGCGACACCGAGCCGCTGAGCCAGAACCAGCTCGACCCGAGCCCGCCCACCCACAGCCGCGGGTCGCGGCGCAGGTCGCCGATCAGCGCGAAGGTGGAGGCGAAGGGGTTACGGGTGATCCGGAGGTTCGGCGCGCCCGCAGGCGCCGTCGGGATGAACCAGGTGGAGACGAGGCAGAGCACCGCCACGGCCACGAGTTCGGTCACGACGAGGGGCTTCGGGATGCCGTCGAGCCCCGTCAGCCCGCCGGCCGCGAGGCCGAGCAGGATGGCCACGAAGCCCGCCCCCTCGACGAGGGCGTTGCCGGCGGTGAGCTCGTCGCGGTGCAGGTGGTCGGGCAGGATGCCGTATTTGATGGGCGTGTAGAGCGTGGCGATGAGCCCGAGCAGGAACAGCGCCCCGTAGAGCGCCGCGATGGAGTCGAACCAGTAGCCCAGGGCCGCGATGACCTGCACGCCCATCTCGGCGAGCTTGAGCCACCGCGCCACGCGGGCCTTGTCGTGGCCGTCCGCGAGCTGGCCCCCGACCCCCGACAGCACCACGGAGGGCAGGATGAAGGCCGCGAGCGCCAGCGTGACGAGCGGCCCGGCGTTCTCCGCCCCGACCTTGAACAGGATGATCATGGCCAGCATGTTGCGGACCAGGTTCTCGTTGAAGGCCGAGAAGAACTGGCTCCAGAACAGCGGCGCGAAACGGCGCTTGAACAGCAGGGAGACGATCATCCCGGAAGACCTCGAACCGTTGGAGGACGGCCGGATCCTGCCTCGCGCGAAGGACGGCACGGGCGGTCGGGCATGACCGTCGGCGGGCGGATGGCCCCATCCTCGGTGTGGCGCAGCCGCGGAGGCCGAGTCAACCGGCGCCCGGCTCCCTATCACTCGGCGGCGCCCGCCCTCATGCCCTGCACGAGCGACACGGCGCGGCGCGCGCCCGCGGAGTCGGGGCTATCGCCCGACACCTGCACGGTGGGCAGGGCGAAGCCGATGCCGTTGGCCTGGAAGTCGCGCTTGATCATCAGCAGGGCGCGGCGTCGTGCCGCGAACTGCACGTCGCCCGGCACCGTCATCATCTTGGTCTGGAGCTGGATGGCGAAATCCCCGAAATGGGCCACGCCCTGGAGCTTCAAGGGACTGATGATGCCGGCGCCGAGGTCCTCGTCGGCCGCCAGCGTCGCGCCGATGCCCTTGATGATCTTGCGGACCTGATCGAGGTCCGTGTCGTAGGGGACGTTGAGGACGATCTTGTCCACCACCCAGTCGCGGCTGAGGTTCTGCACCGCGCCGAGCGTGCCGAAGGGGATCGTGTAGAGAGCGCCGCGCTGGTGGCGGAGCTTGACCGAGCGCAGGCTGAAGGACTCCACCGTGCCCTTGTAGGAGCCGCTCTGGATGTATTCCCCGATGCGGAAAGCGTCGTCCACGAGGTAGAAGATGCCCGAGATGATGTCCTTCACCAGCGTCTGGGCGCCGAAGCCGATGGCCACGCCCGCGACGCCCGCGCTGGCGATCAGCGGCCCGATCTCGACCCCTAGCGACGCCAGCACCATGGTGCCGGCCACGGCCGTGAGGCCCGCGAGCGACAGATTGCGGGTGATGGGCAGCAGCGTCTGGAGCCGGGCCGCCCGGCCGCTCGCGTCCGCGCCGTCGCCGGCGCCCATCGTGCCGGCCAGCTTGCGGTCGATCAGCGCCACGATGACGTGCCACAGGAAGTCCGTCACCAGCACGACCACGATCACGCCGATGGCGGCGCGCGACAGGCGGGTCGACAGCGTGTCCCGCGTGGTGAGCGTCGCGACGTCGAGGCCGATGAGGTGCACCAGCAGCGCCGCCATGCCGACGATCATCAGCGTGCGGATCCCGCGTTCGAGGAACACCACACCCAGCCGGTTCGCCTCGAAGTCCCCCTCAGCGCCCTGGACGGGCCGCATCACGTGCCGGATCGAGCGCTGCGTCAGCATCACGGCGGCCGGGCCGAAGCCCGCGAAGAGCAGGAGCCAGAAGGCCGTGTCGGCCTCCGCCACGGCGCAGCACCACAGCGCGACGAGGAGGGCCGATAGGCCGAGCTTGGCCCATCGGTCGCGGATGTGCGGCCAGTCGACGTGGAACCCGTGTGCGACCGACCCATCGGGCGCGGCGGCCGGTTCCGCCCCATCCGTCCTGGGGTAGCGCCACACCGTCTCCAGTCCCATCCCGAGAATGAGGATCCCGAGCGCGTAGAGGCAGACGTCCTGCGACACGGCGTCGAAGCCGAAGGCGGCCAGGAGCGTCCTGGCCTGCGAGCCGACGCCGAGCAGCAGCCCCGCGGCCAGCATGCGCCGGAACAGGTAGGCGGCGGCCGGCGTGTCGACCGGCACCACGCGGAAGCGCGGCGCCCTCG
>CAXTFP010000076.1:1845-9787 GCA_964243135.1 uncultured Lichenihabitans sp. | reverse complement strand
GTCATGGCATCCTCGGGGAGGGGAGTCGATGCGGCTTCAACCCCGATCGAGGGGCCGAGGTCCCCGGGGGCCGCGGCTGGAAGCGCGCCGGACCCGACCCATTCTCTGTCGCGACACCATCCCGGGAGGAACGACCATGCCGACCATCAAGCTGTGGGGCTTCAGCAACTCGACCTACGTTCGCACCGTGCGCATGGTGCTGGCCGAGAAGGGCGTGACCGGTTACGAGCAGGTGCCGGTCAACGTGCTCAAGGGCGAGCCGAAGGAGCCCGAGCACCTCAAGATCAACCCCTTCGGCAAGGTGCCGGTGATCGAGGTCGACGGCTTCCGCGTGATTGAGACGCCGGCCATCTGCGCCTATCTCGACGCCGTCCTGCCCGGAAAGTCGGTGTTCCCGACGGAGCCGAAGGCCCTGGCCCGCTGCGCCATGACGGTGGGCATCCTCGACAGCTACGGCTACGGCGCGCTGCTCGGCGGCGTGGTGGCCTACCACCTGTTCCCCGACTTCGTGGGCGGCAAGAACGATGCCGCGCACCACGAGGCCCTGAAGACCGGCAAGCTCGTCGTGGGCGAGATCATGAAGATCAGGGGTGACGACGCCTTCATCGCGGGCGCGCAGCCGACCCTCGCGGATTTCTATCTCGCACCGATCTTCAACTACGTGACCATGACGCCCCACAAGGACGAGTTCCTGGCCATGCCCGGCCTGTCGGACTGGTGGGGGAAGGCGAGCGCGCTCCCGAGCTTCGTATCCACCGAACCCTGAGGATCCCGGGCTTCCGGCCCCGCCCGCCGCGCGGTAAGGCACGGCGGGACGGAGGCGGATCATGTATCTCGACAAGTATGACCTCGGGGGCCGCACGGCCTTCATCACCGGGGGCGGGCGCGGCATTGGGCTCGCCGCGGCGCAGGCGCTGGCCGAGGCGGGCGCCCGCATCGTCATCGCGGACCGCGACCCCGCCCTGCTGGAGGCCGGCCGCGCCGAACTTGCGGCCGGAGGTCACGAAGCCGAGACCGCGCTGCTCGACGTGACCCGCTCGGAGGACGTGGAGCGTGCCGCGGCGGAGTTCAACGCGCGCCACGGGGCGGTCGATATCCTCGTGGCCAATGCCGGCATCGCCCTGCCCGACCGCGCCGCCGAGGATATGCCGGACGACCTGTGGCTCAAGGTCATCGACGTGAACCTGCACGGCGTCTTCTGGTGCTGCCGCGCCTTCGGCCGCGCCATGCTGGGGCGCGGGCGCGGCGCCGTCGTCACCATGGGGTCGATGTCGGGGACCATCTGCAACAAGCCGCAGCGCCAGGCGCACTACAACGCGTCCAAGGCCGGCGTGCACCACCTCACGCGCTCGCTCGGCGGGGAATGGGCCGAGCGCGGCGTGAGGGTCAACGCCGTGGCGCCGACCTACGTAGATACGCCCATGTCGGCCCACAGCTTCGCCGACCCGTCGCTCTATCCCGTGTGGATGGACAACACCCCCATGCGCCGCCCGGCGCGGGGCGACGAGATCGCTTCCGCGGTGCTGTTCCTGGCGTCGGACGCATCGAGCGCGATGACCGGCGCGGTGCTGTCCGTGGATTGCGGCTACACGATCTGGTGACGCGGCACGGCATCGTCGGGGTGCCGGGCGCTGTTTCCCTTCTCCCGCCTGCGGGAGAAGGGCATCTCCGGCCCCGCGGCGCCCTGCCAGCCTCAGCGAGGGATACCACGCGCTGCGGCTAAGTGCGACAGGTCTGGATGGCTCATAGGTCAGAAGCGTTGGGCTGCCGCATCCGGTCGAACCGCACAGCGTTCGAGCGCGAGCAGATCCGACCTATTTTTTGGATGGGACTCATGGTGGACATCGCGATAGCAGCCGTTCTCAGCGCGATCATATCGTATTTCGCAGTGTTATGGCAGCAGCCAACCTCGGAGATCACCGGCATCATCAATGTCATCGTGGTCTTCGCTTTGACCTATTTCATCTACTACGGCATCAAATCCGCGATGTTCTCGTCGCGCACCAAAACCATATCCTGAAGGGTCAAAAGCTACCCGGTTCGATGGATGAGTGGGCCATGTCGTTGGAGGACGATGATTTGTCCTCCTGATCGACACTGAGGCGACGACGGCTGGCGGTCGACCGAACAGGCTTCGGGAGCGGACGGAGCCGTCGCCGCCCTGTCCCGATCACCCGGCCACCGACACAATCCGCTCCGTCATGCGGACGGGGTACAGGCAAGACACAGCGAACGACGCAGAGATCTGGCCGTCGGCACATCAGCGTCTCTCACGATCGCCATCAGGCCGGTGTCTCCGAGATCTTCCGGCCTGCGATACCGTGACGGACTCGATTGGACTTGGATGTCGTTGGGCGGCGCAGGAGTGATAGGTCTACTCGACGGGTGAGATCAGCCCCAACCCGATCGACGGGGGGAGAAGGAGGGCGTGAGTTGCCCGGGGCGGGGCGCCACCTCCCATCCCGAGGTGCTGGCGTTGGCACCCATCACTGACGCTGGGCACTGGCGCTCTTCTCCCCAGCGGGGAGAAGGTGGTGCGAAGCGCCGCATGAGGGCAATCCACCACCTTTGGGATTCCCCTCATCCGCCCTGCCGGGCACCTTCTCCCGCAGGCGGGAGAAGGGGGCTAACGGCCTACGTCAGTGGTGTGTGCCGACTCTGCCCCCGAGAGGGAAGGCATAACACCGGCCGCCGCAGGATGGACCTACGGCCTCACTTGTTGGTGCGGCCCATGTGCTTCGGGTCGATGCCGCCGGTGCGGGCGTCGACCTCGTTGCCCGTGTCGCCCTCGGACGTGCTGTCGGCCGCGATGTCCTCGGGGTCGGCACCTTCGAGGCCTTTCGACTGGCCGATGCCGGGGTTGCGCTACAGATCGTCCTGGACGGTGATCTCGCCGATGGCGATCTCATCGCCCTTCCGCTGTCCGTCGATATGCTTGCTCATGTCCGTCTCCGGTGGTGGCGGGCGTCAGGTGTCGCTGCGGTCGGCGTATTTCTTCTGCTCGCCGTGCGAGCGGCCGAGTTCGACGTCGCCCGTGCCGGCCGGGCGGACGTAGTCGGCGTCGTCCGGGGTCTCGGGGTCGCCCGTGCCGCCTGCGCCGCGCGGCATCTCGGCCATGCCCTTCGAGGCGCTGTTGTGCTTGTCGGGCTTGGACACCTTGCCCTCTTCGCTGGTGCCCTTCGATTTGCCGGCCGCTGCCATGGCTGATCCTCCCAGGTGATGCGTGCCCGGGACAACAGGGGCGGCGGACGCTGGTTCCGCCTGCGGCCATGCCGCGCGGGCCGGAACCCGGCGATCAGCGCTCGACGCACATGGCGATGCCCATGCCGCCGCCGATGCACAGCGTGGCGAGCCCCTTGTGGGCGTCGCGGCGCCCTATCTCGTAGAGCAGCGTGGTGAGGCAGCGGGCGCCCGAGGCGCCGATCGGGTGGCCGATGGCGATGGCGCCGCCGTTGACGTTCACGATCGACGGGTCCCAGCCCATGTCCTTGTTGACCGCGAGGGCCTGGGCCGCGAAGGCCTCGTTGGCCTCGATCAGCTCGACGTCCTTGACCTTCCAGCCGGCCTTCTCCAGCGCCTTGCGCGAGGCGGGGATCGGCCCCGACCCCATCACGGCCGGGTCGACGCCGGCTGTCGCCCAGGACACGATCCGGGCGAGCGGCTTCAGCCCGCGCCGCTCGGCCTCCTCGGCGCTCATCAGCACCAGGGCGGCGGCGCCGTCGTTGATGCCCGACGCGTTGCCGGCCGTCACCGAGCCCTCCTTGGAGAAGGCGGGCTTGAGCTTGGCCAGAGCCTCGACGGTGGTGCCGGGGCGGATGTACTCGTCCTGGTCGACCACGACGTCGCCCTTGCGAGTCTTCACCGTGACGGGGACGATCTCGTCCCTGAAGCGGCCCTCCTTCTGGGCGGCCTCGGCCTTGTTCTGCGAGCCGGCCGCGAACCGGTCCTGCTCCTCGCGGTTCAACTGCCACCGGCCCGCGACGTTCTCGGCCGTGTTGCCCATGTGGTAACCCTGGAAGGCGTCGATCAGACCGTCCTTCAGCATCGTGTCGACGAACTTCAGGTCGCCCATCTTCTGGCCGGAACGCAGATAGGCCGCGTGGGGTGCCAGGCTCATGGATTCCTGCCCGCCCGCCACGATGATCCTGGCGTCGCCGTTGGCGATCTGCTGGAGGCCGAGCGCCACGGCCCGCAGGCCCGAGCCGCAGAGCTGGTTCAGGCCCCAGGCGGTCTTCTCCTGCGGGACTCCGGCCGCCATGGCGGCGATGCGGGCGGGGTTCTGGCCCTGGCCGGCGGTCAGCACCTGGCCCAGGATCACCTCGTCGACCTCCTCGGGCCCGACCTGCGCGCGCTCCAGCGCCGCCTTGACCGCGGCGGCGCCGAGCTCGTGCGCGGGGGTGTTGGCGAAGGCGCCGTTGAACGACCCCACGGGGGTGCGAGCGGCGGAAACGATGACGATGTCGGTCGGCATGGGGGCTCCTCGGGGTTCTCGGGTTTCGTCCATCCGCCGCGGCCCGGACGCCCGGGGTGGGCGGGGCGCGCGGGTCTCGCCTCTTTTTCGGGCAGGGCTCCATCGCCCCGCCTCGGGATCGGGCAGCCGTTCCGGCGGCCCGCCGCGTATCCGCCCCTATGTGGAAAAGGCCGCGCCCGCCCGCAACCGTCAAAATCATATTCCCCCGGAAGGCTCTTCTCCCTATCTTGCTGTCACGAGGGGACGCGGCGGGAAGAGTGGGCCAGTGCGATGACGGGCGATGTCAAACAGCCGGTGACGGTCAAGAAATATGCAAACCGCCGCCTCTACAACACCGAGACCAGCACCTACGTGACGCTGGAAGACTTGGCCGGCATGGTGAAGCGGGGCGAGGACTTCGTGGTCTTCGACGCCAAGACGGGCGACGAGAGCACCCGCTCCGTGCTGGCCCAGATCATCTTCGACCAGGAAGGCAAGGGCGGCCAGACCCTGCTGCCCATCTCCTTCCTGCGCCAATTGATCCGCTTCTACGGCGACAGCATGCAGATGCTGGTGCCGAGCTACCTCGAATTCACCTTGGATAAGCTCACCAACGACCAGCACAATTTCCGCGAACAGATCGAGGGGGCCTTCGGGGCCAAGCTGCTGCCGGGCGGGGCGATCCGCAGCCAGATGTTCGACCAGCTCGAGGACCAGACCCGCAAGAACATGAAGATGTTCTCGCAGGCCCTGACCATGTTCAACCCCTTCACGGGCGCCCTGACGCCGCCCGGCGGCCACGCGCCCGCGACGGCGCCCGAGCCGGCGGCCCCGAAGCCGGTCGAGGCCGACGACCTCGACACGATCCGGCGCGACATGGAGGAGATGCAGAAGCGGCTGGAGCGCCTGTCCACCAAGCCCTGAGGCGCGGCCGTCCGGCCCTTCCGCGCGGGGCGGAGCTGTTCTAAAGCGGTGCCCCGTCCAGTGACTCGCGAAACCTCATCCGCATGACCGCCAGACCCCGCATCCTGTCCGGCGTGCAGCCGACGGGCAACCTCCACCTCGGCAACTACCTCGGCGCCATCACGCGCTTCGTGACCCTGCAGGCCGACCACGATTGCCTGTATTGCGTGGTGGACCTCCACGCCATCACGGTGCCGCAGGACCCGGCCGCGCTCGAATCCACCACGCGCGAGGTGACGGCCGCCTTCATCGCGGCCGGGATCGACCCCGTGGCCCACGCCATCTTCAACCAGAGCCGCGTGTCGGGCCACGCCGAGCTCGCCTGGGTGTTCAACTGCGTGGCGCGGCTCGGCTGGCTGAACCGCATGACGCAGTTCAAGGAGAAGGCCGGCAAGGACCGCGAGAACGCTTCCATCGGCCTCTACGACTATCCCGTGCTGATGGCGGCCGACATCCTGCTCTACCACGCCGACGCCGTGCCGGTGGGCGACGACCAGAAGCAGCACCTCGAACTCGCGCGCGACATCGCGGCCAAGTTCAACAACGACTTCTCGGCCCGGATCGCCGAGCGGACGGGGCGCGACGGCTATTTTAAGCTGCCCGAGCCGCTGATCCAGGGTCCGGCGACCCGGATCATGAGCCTGCGCGACGGCGCGAAGAAGATGTCGAAGTCGGACCCTTCCGACAACTCGCGCATCAACCTGACGGACGACGCCGACGCCATCGCCGGCAAGATCCGCCGCGCCAAGACCGACCCCGACGCCCTGCCCTCCGAAGTGGAGGGCCTGGCGGGGCGGCCCGAGGCCGACAACCTCGTGGCGATCTTCGCGGGGCTGGCCGGGGCGAGCAAGGCCGAGGTGCTGGCCCGGCACGGCGGCAGCCAGTTCTCGGCCTTCAAGGGTGCCTTGAGCGACCTCGCGGTCGAGAGGCTCTCGCCCATCGCGTCCGAGATGCGCCGCCTCCAGGCCGACCCCGGCTACATCGACGGCGTGCTGAAGAGCGGCGCCGAGCGGGCGGGCGCCATCGCCGAGGCGACGATGCGCGACGTGAGGGGGATCATCGGCCTCCTGGGGTGAGGCGGTCCGATCCGATCATCCGGCGGCGCTTCATCATCCGCTGATACCCGCGCAGGCGGGGTCCAGCGTTTGATATTCGGCCGAAGGCCGCCCTCGTCCTTCCACCCCGCGATGGGCGGCACGCGGGATCGTCTCGTCAGCCTTCGGCCGTCTTCCCGCGCTGGATCCCCGCCTGCGCGGGGATGAGCGGTGGAGGTGAAACCCCTCTTCAACCCCGCCGCTGCCGGCGCGCTTCCAGCGTGCGCTCGGCGATGACGCGCAGCAGCGGAATCTCGGCCACGGGGCGCTCGCCCAGCAGGGCGCGCGCCGCCATGGCGAAGCGCTCCGCTTCGTCCCGGCCGTCGCCGTCGGCCGTGATCAGCGCGGTCCAGGCCAGCATCTCGCCCCAGCGGCGCCGGCGCGGCGCCACCACGCGCTCCAACACGAGGTCGATCCTGCGGGCGCGTGACAGGCCCTTGCGGCCAACCAGCGCGGCGTCGACCTCGGCCCCGTCCTCGAACCAGCTCGCCATGAAGCCGTAGCGGTCGGGCCAGGCCGCGCCGTCGGCCAGCACCTCGCCCTCCTCGTCGACCTCGCCGGACGCCAGGATCTCGGCCACGATCCCTTCGGGCGTCAGCGCATCCGGGTTGACGACCCCGAGGTCCAGCATCTCGACCACGTCGAGCAGCCCGAACGGCGGCGGGCTGCCCTCGGCGTTGAAGCCGAGCATGTGGGACAGCATGCGCCGCAGCGTGACGGGCGAGGCCGGGACGAGGTCGATCTCGCCGGCGACGCGCTCGATCTGGTCCATCGCCTCGGCGCGCGTGAGGTCGCGGTGGACCCAGGCGTCGCGCACGCCGTGGCCGAGCTTGAGCAGCACGGAAGCCACCGCGTGGCGGCGGCCCGTCCGCACCAGGGCGAAGGCGCTCATGGCGCCCGAGCCGTCGACCGCCGAGGCGCGGATCTCCTCCACCTGAGCCGATGGGAGAGGGGCGGACACCTCCCCCTTGCGGCGCGCGAGGCGGACCGCGGCGTCCACGCCTTCGCGCGAGGGGGCGGGCAGCCAGTTGCGGGCGGCGACGAGGCGGCGCAGCGCCGTTCCGCCGAGGCGGCCGATCTTCGCCTCCTCGGCGAGCGCCGCGCAGAGGGCGGCGCCGACCTCCGGGTCGGGATCGAACAGCCAGCCCAGGGCCGCATCCTTCACGGGGGCGGAGTCGGAGGCCAGCATGAAGCTCGCCATGGCGAGGCGGTGGTCCACCCGGAAGGACGAGGCGGTCTCGGCCAGTTCGAGGTGCAGCGCGAAAGCGTCGTCGCCGAGCTCGGCGGCCAACTCGACGAGGTGACGGTCCATGTCGAGGTCGCCAGCGCCGTTCTCGGCGGCGGCCTCGGCCTCCTCGTCCAGCATGTCGCCCATCGCGCCGCGCAGCTCCTCTCCGAGGTCGAGCTTGGCGATGGCGAACTGCTTCGTCGGCAG
>CAXTFP010000076.1:0-1835 GCA_964243135.1 uncultured Lichenihabitans sp. | reverse complement strand
GCGCGGTCCGACCGCGCCTCCGCCACGATGCGCCCGCGCACGGCGTCGGGCGTGGCGGCGGCGTCGGGGTCGGCGCGCTCGACGCCGTAGCGCAGGGCTTCCAGCGCCTGGCCGCACATGAAGGCCAGGGCCGCGACGAGGTGGGCGTCGGGGCGGCGGCGGCGGGCTTCGCGGCCGATCAGCCCCACGATCTCCAGCGTGGCGCCCGGCATGGCCGCGAGGGCGTCGCCGACGGCACTCGTGCTGGCGCCGCCCTGCCCGGCGCGCATCTCCTCGGCCACGGCGGCGCCGAGCTCCAGCAGGGCGGCGCGCTGCGCCGTCCGATCGGTGCGGGCAGCCATCTCAGGGTCTCCTCATTCGGCCGCGGCGCGCAGGGGCGCGGCGGGCCTCGGTCGCTTAGCCCAGAGCGGGCGCGCCAGCCGCAGCGCCACGACGGCGACGCCGGCAAGGAGCACGAACCAAGCTGGGCGCAGGGGATCGTCGAAGTCGAAATTGGCCGCCAGCACCTCCGCGAGGTCGATGCCGTTGCGCAGGTGGTACCAAGCGGCCTCGAACAGCGCCGTCAGCACGGGGGCCGCCACGGCCAGCGCGTCGAGGCCCAGCAGATCGTCGCCGCGCTTGAGGCGCACCAGGGCGCGATGGCCCATCAGCAGGACGAAGAGCCCCAGCAGCACCATCGGCTGGCTCACGTCGAGCTTAGACTGCAGCATGAAGTGCAGCAGCGCCAGGATGGCGATGGGATAGACCAGCGCGTGCAGCCTGTTCCAGCGCGCGGCGCCGATCCGGCGGATGGTGGCATCCGTCGAGGTCGCGCCCAGCACCGCCAGGGCCAGCAGCGCCAGGGCGCCGATCGTCAGGTAGAAGCGCAGCACGATCTCGCTCGCCACGTGGGGGAGGTCGAAGCCCTGCTGGACGATGTAGAGGGCGAAGTGGCCCATGACGTAGAACAGCACCGCCACGCCGAGCATGCGCCGGACCGCGATCAGCTTGTTCCACTGGGCGATGCGGCGCAGCGGCGATACCGCCAGAGACGCGAGCAGGATGCGGATGGCCCAGAGGCCCGACTGGTGGATCGCCTCCTTGTCGGGCTTGGGCGCGAGCCGCCCCAGGTCATATTGGACGGCGATCCACACGGCCGGTGCGAACAGCGCGACCAGAACGGCCACCTTCAGGACCGACAGGCGGCCGGTCCGGTCGAGCCAGGGGAAGAAACGCGCCTGCATGGAGAATCGCTCGTGTGCGGGGTCGATGACACGAGTCTGGCGTTCCACCGCGCCGCCTTCAAGGCGACGCGGCATCGAAGAAGGGATCGCCCTCAGACGGCGTCGCGGCTGTGGACCTGGGCGGGCGGCGCCGTGGCCTCGACGGCCGTGAAATCTTCCAGGATGCGGTAAGTGTGGGACGCGCCCTTGGGCACGACCCAGGACGAGCCCTTCTCGAGCTTCACGGTCTGGCCTTCGAGTTCGAGCTCGGCGCGGCCGGAGATCACGTAGCCCACCGTCTCGTAGTCGCGGCGGACGGGATCCTTCTCGGTCCCCCCGGCCTCGCCCTCCCACAGGCGCATCGACAGGGAGCGCCCGCTGGCGAGGTACTTCTGGCCCTCGGGGCCCTGCGGCGCCGTCGTCGCCTCGACCTTCGTCACGCTGGTATCCGCCATTGGCCCGTCCCCCGATCCCGCGGCGCGGCGAGTGCCGCGTCCGTCGCGGGGAGAAACGTCCGCCACGGGCGATCGTTGCGGGCCGCTCCGCGGCCGATGCCCCGCGGCCGATGCCTCGCGGCCGATCAGGCACCGCGGCGGCGCCGGACGGGATCGATGCTGCCGCGGAGGCCGAGGC
>CAXTFP010000075.1:567-9987 GCA_964243135.1 uncultured Lichenihabitans sp. | reverse complement strand
AGCCCGGCACGAGTGCCAGCACGAACATCATCAACGCGGCCACAAAGAGCGCGCGGGGGAAGTGCACGAGCTGGTTCAGCACGGCCTTCTCGGTCGAGCCCCGCGTGCCGCCCTTCGACACCAGCAGGGCCGCGCCCAGCGACACGATGAGGGCCGGGATCTGCGACACGAGGCCGTCGCCGACCGACAGCTTGGCGAAGACGTCCGCCGCTTCCGCGAGCGGCATGCCGTGGCGCGTGACGCCGATGACGATGCCGCCGAAGACGTTGACCGCCAGGATGATGAGGCCCGCCACCGCGTCGCCGCGCACGAACTTCGAGGCGCCGTCCATGGAGCCGAAGAAGGCGCTCTCCTCCTCCAGCTCGCGCCGGCGCGCCTGCGCTTCCTTGTCCGTGAGGAGGCCCGCCGACAGGTCCGCGTCGATGGCCATCTGCTTGCCCGGGATGGCGTCGAGCGTGAAGCGGGCGCCCACCTCGGCGATGCGGGTCGCGCCCTTGGTGATGACCACGAAGTTGATGGTCAGCAGGATCGCGAAGACGATGAGCCCGATGACGAAGTCGCCGCCCATCACGAGGCGCGAGAAGCCGCCGATGATGAAGCCCGCCGCGTTGGCGCCCTCCTGGCCGTCCGACAGGATGAGGCGCGTCGTGGCGATGTTGAGCGACAGGCGCAGCAGCGTCGCCACCAGCAGCACGGTGGGGAAGGCCGAGAATTCGAGCGGGCGCTCGATCCACAGCGCCACCATCAGGATCAGCACGGACAGCGCGATCGACAGCGCCAGGCCCATGTCGATCATGAAGGAGGGGATCGGCAGGAAGAAGATCGACAGGATCGCCACGATGCCGATGGCGAAGCCGACGTCGCGCCCGCTCCGGCGCGGGCCCCGGGCCATGCTGCCCGGGGGCATGGGCGCGCCCGTCGCCCCGCGCCGCACCGGTGTGATCGCCGCTATGCTCATCCGTCCCCGCCGCAGCCGATGGCCGGTGCGCGGGGCGCACGGGCCGGTGTTCCATCCGACGCGACACGGTGGAGCGGGGAGCTTGCGCCGGGGTGGTCCGCGGCGGCCGCGGGCGGCTCCGGGGAACCAAGGCCACGCCTGCCGGTTGTCCGGGTCCGAGGCCCCCGGTCGGGCCGAATGTCGCTTTGCAACCTCGATCGCCGCCGAAGCCAGCGGGGCGGCCGGGGTCCACGAGACGCGGGCTGGCTGACTGTTTCCGGCAGATCCGATCGCGCGATCCCGGATCAACCGACGGAGTTTAACATGGGCATTCTCGATTCGGTCATCGGCAGCCTTCTCGGCGGCGGCCAGCAGGGTGGCGCGTCGCCCCTCGGCGGCGTGCTGTCGAGCATTCTGGGCGGCGGCCAAGGTGGCGTGAGCGGCCAGATGGGTGGGGGACAGATGGGCGGCCCGATGGCGGGCGGGCTCGGCGGTCTCCTGTCGCAGTTCCAGCAGGCCGGCCTCGGCAACATCGCCCAGTCCTGGGTGGGCGGCGGCGACAACCATCCGGTGTCGCCCGAACAGCTCCAGAATGTGTTCGGCCAGGAGCGGGTGCAGGACATGGCCAACCAGGCCGGCATGGATCAGGGCGACTTTCTGAGCCAGCTCAGCCAGCACCTTCCCCGTGCGGTGGACGGCATGACGCCGGGTGGACAGCTTCCCGCCGACGACGGCTCCATGTCGGTCTGATCCGCCCGCTCGACCGCTCATCCCCGCGGATGAGCGGTGAGGGTGAACGCCCATCAGGCACCCGCGTGATCCGCGCCGCGATCGCGTCCGGAGCGGGACAAACTCCGATACAACACAGCCGCGGCACGCCCCGGGCCGACCCCGCAATCAGGAACCCATCATGATCGGCAAGCGCATCGTCTCGACGCTGGTTCTCGCGTCGTTTCTCGGCCTCCAGCCCGGCCTCAGCCCCGCCTGGGCCGACAATCAGATGGGCTACCAGATGCTGCCGCAGGCCGAGGCCGCGAGCCTGCCGAAGGCGGGCGGCACGCTCGGCTTGAACGTCGGGCCGGGCCAGCAGATCACCAGCCAGGGGCTCACGTTCAAGCTGCTGCGCGTCAACTCCGTGAAGTCCGGGGCGTCCGGCGCCCAGGCGGGCTTCCGCCCCGGCGACCAGATCATCTCGGTGGACGGACGGGTTTTCCCCAGCGTCCCGGCCTTCGCGGGCTACGTCGGCTCGGTGCCGCCCGGCCGGCAGATCAACGTCGACATCCTGCCCGCCGGCAGCGGCCCGCAGGGTGCCCAGCGCATCACCGCGACGCTCGGCGGCGGGACCACCGCGGCCATCCCGGCCCCCGCCCCGCCGGCGCCCGACCAGCCGGCCCCGGATCCGAAGGCCGGCACGCTGTCGACCGGGACCAAGATCGCCATCGGCACGGCCGCGGTGGCCCTGTTCGGCTGCTACAAGCTCGGTTGCTTCAACCGCTTCAAGAAACCCGCCATGGCGCGCTGACGCACTCCCGGTCAGGTCCGGTTCATGCGGCTTCGGCCAGAGTGAACCCATCAAATGGAGGACGATCTTCCCATGCACAACACCATGAAGGGCATCATCGCGGGCACCCTGGCGCTGGCCGGAGCGACATTCGCCACGGCCGATGCTCAGGCTATGCCGATCCAGCCGCTGAGCCCGGCGGCCTCGACGGCTCCCGTCGAGAACGTCTTCTATTACGGCTACGGCTATCGCCGTCCATTCGTGCGACGCTTCGGCTACGGCTTCCGCCCCTTCTACGGCTATCGGCGCTTCTACGGGTTCCGCCGTCCCTTCGTCTATGGCTACCGTCGGCCGTTCGTCGGCTATCGTCGGTTTTATTGATCACGGCGCCCGCGGCTCCCTTCTGGGCGTGAGACGGTGACAGCATCGACGGCGGG
Organism: uncultured Lichenihabitans sp.; assembly: GCA_964243135.1. GTDB lineage: Bacteria > Pseudomonadota > Alphaproteobacteria > Rhizobiales > Beijerinckiaceae > Lichenihabitans. Next base: position 7,112 of record CAXTFP010000075.1, on the reverse strand, counting down.
CGATCCTCGGATCGTCCGCCGTCCTCGTTTTCGAGGTCAGTCCGGGATCTGGTCCAGGCTTGCAGGCTCCACCGGCCGCACCGCGTTCTGCCGCTCGCGGTAGGCCGCCAGGGCCGGGTAAGTGGCGAGCCTCGCCCGCATCAGCGAGCCCAGCGGCCGGTGCGCCGCCAGGGCGTGGCCCGGGCGGAACGACATGGATTCCGTGACGAAGGCGCTCCTCGCCTCGCTCATCGCGTCCTGCTTCGGCAGCACCAGCCGGGCGACCGGGCGATAGGGACTGCGGTTCTCCGGCCACTGCACAGAGGCGTCCTCGACCGGCATGGTTTCGAGGTCGGTGCAGAGCTGCACGCGGATCTCGAACTCGGCGCCGCCGCGGCTGAAATAGTCGACCGTCGCGTCGCGGAACGTGTCCGGGTTGCCCGACGTGTCCATGGCGTCATGGCTCAGCGCCGCCTGGCCGGGCGACACCGGCACCGCCACGATCTTGGCCACGTGGTCGCCATAGCGCAGCGCCGCCTGGCTGTAATAGAGATCCGTCAGGGGGTGGCGCGGCGTGTGGCCGAAGAAGTCCATCAGCGCGCTGTCGCCGCCCGTCACGGCCTTCACCGCGGCGTTGACCGCGCCCGTCACGGCCGACACGGCGGTCTTCAGCGTCTCGTGCCCGCCGGCCGTGGCTTCGAGGCCCTTCATGGCGGTGAGGAAGGCGGCCGCGTCCTTGTTGGGGAACACGGGGCCGGTGGCGAGGACGAAGTCCTGCGTGCTCTCGCCCTCGTGGCCGGGAATCTTCGGGCCGTCGACGCTCAGGACCTTGATGGACAGGCCGCGGTGGGTCGACACGCTGTCGGACAGGTTCTCGCCCGGCCCCTGGGCCATGCGCACCACGGCCGGATAGGTTTTCGGCTCGGCGAAGAGCCCCTGGCGCAACTCCGGCGGCAGCCCGTCGAGGATCCGCAGTTCGCCCTTGAGGAAGGCGCTGGCCTTGGCGTGGGACGCCCGGACCGTGTGGTGCTCGCGCTCGGCGACCTTGCGGCTCTCGTTCGTCATGGACGCGATGATCTCCCCGATCGTCTCGTCCTCCTCCTCGGGGCGGGTCTCGATGTCGTCGCTGTAGCGGATGTAGGACTGTTGCTCTGGCATGGCGCGGCCGTCCTCCTCGATGCGGTCCGGCCGCCCCTGTGGCGCCCCGGAACACGCTCGCTGCGAGGGCGAACGCGCGACCCAGCGCGCGGGATGCAGGCCCGGCGCTACGGCGCCCAGTCCCCGGCCGACGCCAGGAAGGCGGCCCGCAGCGCGTCGGCGCCGCGCGACAGGATCCCGCCGTCGGTGCCGACCGCGGTGAAGAGCGTGCCGGCGTCCATGCAGCGCCGCGCGAAGCCCGCGTCGAGCGTGAGAATGCCGGCCGGCGTGCCACAGGCGCAGATGCGCCGGATCGCGCCCTCGACGGCCGCCGTCACCTCCGGGTGCATCGGGTCGCCGGCGTGGCCCATGCTGGCCGCGAGGTCGGCCGGGCCGATGAAGATGCCGTCGACGCCCTCCACGGCCGCGATGGCCTCGATCTCAGCCAGCGCCTCCGCGGTCTCGACCTGCACGAGGAGGCACAGTTCCGCGGCGGCGCGGCGCGCGTAGTCGGGGATGCGACCGAAGCGGGTCGCCCGCGTCCAGCCCGACACGCCCCGCACGCCCGCCGGGGGATACAGCATCGCGGCCGCGGCGGCGCGCGCCTCCTCGGCATCCTGCACGTAGGGGATCAGCAGCGTCTGGGCGCCGATGTCGAGGAAGCGCTTGATCTGCACGGCGTCGTTGGTGGGCGGCCGCACCACCGCCGAAACGGGATAGGGGGCGGCCGCCTGCAGCTGCTCCAGCACGGTCATAGGGTCGCCGGGCGAGTGTTCGGTGTCGAAGACGATCCAGTCGTAGCCGGCCCCGGCCAGCACCTCCGCCACCGTGCCGCCCGGGATCGAGCACCAGAGCCCGATCTGCTGGCGGCTCTCGCGGAGCGCGCGCTTGAAGCGGTTCACCGGCAGGTCCATGGCATATCCCTCTCGTCCTCGGCCGCGCCGCACCGGCGGTGCTTCCTCCCCAACGCGCAGGGTGTCCGCCATGAGCCGCCTCGTCTACGTCCTCAACGGGCCGAACCTCAACCTGCTCGGCCGCCGCCAGCCCGAGATCTACGGCCGCGAAACGCTGGCCGACGTCGAGGCGGAGTGCCGGGCGCTGGCCGTGGAGCTCCGCCTCGACCTCCGCTTCTACCAGGGCAACGCCGAGGGGCAGCTCATCGACTGGATCCACGAGGCGCGCGAGGCGGCCGGCGGCCTCGTCATCAACCCCGCCGCCTATACCCATACGTCGGTAGCGATCCTCGACGCGCTCAACGCCTTCGACGGGCCGGTGATGGAGGTTCACATCTCCAACGTCCACCGGCGCGAAAGCTTCCGCCATCACTCCTACGTGTCGCTGCGCGCCGACGGTGTGATCGCCGGCTTCGGCACCCAGGGCTACGGGCTGGCGCTGCGGCGGGTCGCGCGGCTCCTCGACGGGGCGGGGTCCGGCGACGCTACCTAAAGCGGCCGGGCCGATCGACCGTGGGCGCGACGTCGAGGCCCGTGACGATCATGGAGCACGGCTCGTCCCCGACGGTGCCGGACCTGTGGCCCTTGCGGCCGTCCCGCTCCTTCGTCCCCTGGTCCTCGCCCATCATCAGCTCGCCCGGCCCCATCTCGACGCGGTGGCCGTCCATGGTCTCGACGAACCAGCGCCCGGTCAGAATGGCGATCCACTGCGGCTTCGGGTTCTCGTGCCACTCGCCGACCCAGCCGACCGGCAGCACCGTGAAGGTGACGCCCGCCGTCGACGGCTCCATCCTGTCGTTCCACTGCGGCGCCACCCCCGGGCCGACGCCCTTGAGCTCGAACTCCGTCAGCGCGAACCTGTCCTGGCGGCTCACGCCCTCGGCGTCGGTGTAGACGTGCCAGTAGGGCATCGTCGGCCTGTCGGGCTGGCTCACGGCTGTCACCTCCTGCGCGGCGTGTCGCGCTGAGAAGGGCCGGGCCGGAGTTTTGTTCCTCGGGGAGGCGCCGCCACCCGCGGCAGGCCGAAAGTCGTAATCCCGATGGACGTGCACCGCCGCGGGCGGACCGGCGCCGGCGCTGATGGGGGACGCCCGTAAGTTCCCTTCCCTCGCCGCGCGGCGCCAACCATCATTCACGCCGATGTGAATGGATCGTGCGGGCCGCCCGTCCTGGGACGGCCCGCCGACCGCGAAGCCCCTTCGGCGGAGATGGGCACCCGCGCGACGGTCGAGCCGTGGGGGCGGGATCATGACGGGACGGAAGCGCGCTCTCCTGCTGGCCGAGAACCTGCGGCTTCCCTATCGCGTGCTGCGCTGCGCCGCGGCCTGCTTCGACGACATCTACGTCCTGGGCGCCCCGGGCGCCGTCAGGCTCGGTACGTCCAAGCATTGCCGGCGCTACTTCGACCTCGGCGGGTCCTTCGGCGGCTTCGATCCCGCGAGCGTCGAGCGGATCGATGCCATCTGCGCGTCCCACGGCATCGGCCACGTCCTGCCGAGCTGCGCGGTGACGACGCGCTACCTGTCGCTGCACGGGCGCGCGCTCCGCGCCCGGCATTACCCGGTCCCGTCCGTCGCGGTCTTCGACCAGCTCGACGACAAATGGCGCTTCGCCGCCCTCTGCCTGTCGCTCGGCGTGCCCTGCCCCAGGACGCGCTGCGTGCTGACGGTCGACGAGCTCCGCGGCGCGGGGGACGGCGAAGCGCTGCGGTTCCCGCTGGTGCTGAAGCCGATCAACCTGTGGGGCAGCCTCGGCGTCCGCAGGATCGACCGCGCCGAGGACCTGCCGGCGCGGGTCGAACACACGCCGATCCTGGTGCAGGACTACGTGCCGGGCGAGGACGTATGCGCCTTCTTCGTCTGCCGGGAGGGCGCCGTGATGGCGTCCGTCCAGTACAGGAGGGCGGAGTCGCGCGTCGTGTTCATCCACGACGAGGAGATCGATCGGAACGCCCGTCTCGTCATCGACCACACGGCCTACGACGGGGTGATCGGCTTCGACGTCCGCCGCGCCCAGGACGGGCGGATCCACTTCATCGAGTGCAACCCGCGCTTCTGGTATCGCATCCACCTGGCCCTGATCGCCGGCACGAACTTCGTGGAGGCGGGGTTCCGGGCGGAGGACGCGGGGATCGAGCGCGCGAAGGCGGGCCGGAGCGCCGAGGTGCTGGCGCACCGGGACATCCTCCTGCACCTGCTTCGGCCCTGGCGCCTCAACCGGCACGACCGCGCCCTCCTGCGCTATCTTCTGTCCGACCCGGTCCCCACGGTCTGGGCCGCCGTCGAGCGGGCGTTCGACCCGGCCCTGGCGACCGGCGCGCTGCTCTGAGCCGATCCCACGGCCGGCGCGCGACCGCGTTCCGGCCTGCCCCGTCCCCCTCCCGCCACCGCACCGCTTCGAGGAACGCCCATGCTCCCCTCCCGCACCCTTCCCGTCGTCATCGTCGGGGCCGGTCCCTACGGGCTGTCCATCGCGGCGCATCTCGGCGGGGCCGGGATCGAGACCCGCGTCTTCGGCCGGGCCATGGACACCTGGGCCACGGGGATGCCGCCCGGCATGTTCCTGAAGTCAGCCGCCATGGCGACCGACCTGTCCGATCCCGGGCGGCGCTACACCCTGGCGCGGCACTGCGCCGAGCGGGGCATCCCCTACCATCCGTTCGACATGCCGCTGCCCGTCGAGATGTTCACCGCCTACGGACGGGAGTTCCAGCGCCGCTTCGTGCCGCACCTCGAGGAGCAGTTCGTCACGCGGCTGGCGCGCGGGCCGGCGGGCTTCACGCTGACGCTCGACGACGGCGCGCGGGTCGACGCCGCCCAGGTCGTCCTGGCGACGGGGCTGCGCCGCTTCGGTGCGGTGCCCCGGCAACTGGCCGGCCTGCCGCCGGAGCGTCTGAGCCACAGCTCGGACTCGGGCGACCTCGTCCACCTGCGCGGGCGCGACGTCGTGGTGCTCGGGGGCGGCTCTTCCGCGGTCGACGTCGCCGCGGCCCTCCACCGGTCCGGGGCGCGGGCGACGCTGGTCGCGCGGCGCCCCGAGCTGCGCTTCCCCCCGAGGGGCGCCGGCCGCCGCCGCTGGTACCACGCCCTGCGCGCGCCCATGACGCCGCTCGGCCCGGGCTGGAACAAGGTGATGGCCTGGAAGGGCCCGCTCCTGTTCCGGCACATGCCGGCGGAGTTCCGGTCGGAGGTGCTGCGCCGCTACCTCGGTCCGTCCCCGACCCTGTCGGTCAAGGAGACGGTGCTGGCCCACGTCCCCCTCGCGCTCGGCGCCGAGCTCGTGTCGGCTCGCGAGGCGGAGGGCCGCGTCCGGCTCGGGGTGCGGCAGGGCGGCGCGGAGCGGGTGATCGAGGCGGACCACGTCTTCGCCGCGACGGGCTACGCGATCGAGCTCGACCGGCTGGGCTTCATCGACCGCGACATCGTCGCGGATCTCGACACCCACCGGGGCTACCCCCGGCTGACGGCCGACTTCGGCTCCAGCGTCCCGGGCCTCCACTTCGTCGGCACGCCGGCCGCCGCCGAGTTCGGGCCGATGCTGCGCTTCGTGTGCGGGACGGAGTTCTGCGCCAAGCGCATCACCCGCCGCCTCTTGGCGCTGGGCCTCGGCCGCGGCGTGCCGTCGCGAGCCGCGCCGGGCGCGGCGGCGCGGCGGATGGCGGTGGATCCGTCGCGCGAAGTCGCGTGAGCCGGGGCCATCCCGGCTCCCGGCCTTCAGGCCGCCTTGGCGTTCTTGCGGCGCGGCTTCTTGCCCGCCTCGGGAGCGGCGGGAGCCGCTTCGACCTCGGCCTCGGGCTCGGGCGCCGCTTCGGCCTCCGATCCGGCCGGAGCGGGCTGAGTGGTCGACTTGCGGCCGAGGCCGAGAGTCCTGGCCAGCGTCGAGCGCTGCGCCGCGTAGCTCGGCGCCACCATGGGGTAATCCTTCGGCAGGCCCCATTTCGCCCGGTACTCGTCCGGCGTCATGCCGAGGCCGGCGAGGTAGCGCTTCATCGACTTCAGCTTGCGGCCGTCCTCCAGGCTGATGATGAACTCGTCCGTGATGGACTTCTTGATCGGCACGGCAGGCTTCAAGGGTTCGGCGGCAGGTCCGGCGGCGGGCGGCGCGCCGAGCGTCTCGAACGACTGGTAGACGCTGCGGATCAGGTTGGGCAGTTCGGCCGCCGGGACTGAGTTCTTCGTCACGTAGGCGGCCACGAGTTCGGCCGTCATCGTGGTCTGGTGCTGAACTTTGTCTGTGTCTTGCGTCATGATGCTGTCGACCTGGGAACTGAGGAGGGCCTGTCTCGACGACAGGTCTGGTTCCTCTATGGAGAGAATGCGGCGCCTGGGCAATAGGCGTCGATCTGTTTCCGACATCAGGCGTTACTTTTCGACAGCCGCAGAGGAAGCTGTCGCCTCGAAGGTCTCCGAAGTCGACGGCCTCCATCGATGCTGAGGCGGACCGCGGCGGTCCGGCGCGGCCGGCCGCCCCGATCGT
>CAXTFP010000075.1:0-557 GCA_964243135.1 uncultured Lichenihabitans sp. | reverse complement strand
GCGCAACGGCCCTGCCTGCCGCCGCGGTACCCCGGCGGCCGGGTGGGGAACGGCCGCCACCGTCCGGCCGTCAGTTCATCACGAGGCCCCCGTCCACGACGAGGTTCTGTCCCGTGACCGCGCGGCTCCAGGGCGAGGCGAAGAACAGGACGGCGTCGGCGAAGTCTTCCGGGGTCGTCACGCGCCGCAGGGGCGTCGCGCCCGCGATATAGTCGAAGACCGCCTCGGGCGTCGCGGCGCTGGCGTCCGTGGTCCGCAGCAGGCCGCCCGACACCATGTTCACGGAGATCCCGGACGGGCCCAGTTCGGCCGCCGCGGTGCGGGTCAGCGACAGCAGGGCCGCCTTGGCGGCCGTATAGTCGTGGTAGGGCACGACCGGGTTCTGGAACAGGTTGGTGCCGATGTTGACGATCCGGCCGAACCCGGCCTTCGCCATGGCGGGCTCCGTCGCCTGGATCAGGTTCAGCGCCCCGCGGAGCGAGACGCCGATCTGCGCGCCGAAATCGCTCCAAGGGATGGTCTGCAGCCGCGCGCGCGCGTCGCCATCGAAGCGGAAG
>CAXTFP010000074.1:0-10070 GCA_964243135.1 uncultured Lichenihabitans sp. | reverse complement strand
GGGCCTGGACGCTGCTGAACGAGCTGTCGGCCCGCATCCCCAGCGTCCGCGAGCCCATCGCGTCGCTGTCGGGCGGCCAGCGTCAGACGGTGGCGATCGCTCGTTCCCTCCTGCTCGAGCCAAAGCTCATCATGTTGGACGAGCCCACCGCGGCGCTCGGCGTCGCGCAGACCGCCGAGGTGCTCAACCTCATCGAGCGGGTCCGCGACCGCGGCCTCGGCGTGATCATGATCAGTCACAACATGGAGGACGTGCGCGCCGTCGCGGACCGCATCGTGGTCCTGCGCCTCGGGCGCAACAACGGGGTGTTCTATCCCGACGCCTCCAATCAGGAACTCGTGAGCGCCATCACGGGCGCCGCCGACAACGCCGTGTCGCGGCGGTCCGGGCGGCAGCAGGCGCAGCGTGAGAGTGCGGGGGAGGCGAGAGCGTGACGAGCGAGATCAAGGACACCAAACCGGTCGCGGCCCGGCTCGACCGCGCCGACGTCCGCGTCCGTCACGACGAAGGCCTGGGCGGCGCCCTCCGCGCCTTCCTCGACCGCGTGCGGTCGGGCGATCTCGGTTCGCTGCCGGTCGTGGTCGGGCTGGCGATCATCTGGACAGTGTTCCAGACCCTCAACCCGATCTTCCTGTCGAGCAACAATCTCGTCAACCTGCTGTTCGACTGCTCGACGGTCGGCGTGATCTCGCTCGGCATCGTCTGCATCCTGATGGTCGGCGAGATCGACCTGTCGGTCGGCTCGGTCAGCGGCTTCGCCTCGGCCATGGTCGGCGTCCTGTGGGTCAACCAGGACTGGCCCGTGGCGGTCGCGATCGTCGCGGCCCTCACGGTGGGCATGGCGATCGGGCTCGTCTATGCGCTGCTGTTCAACCGGCTCGGCATGCCGAGCTTCGTGTCCACCCTGGCGGGCCTGCTCGCCGTGCTGGGGAGGCAGCTCTACATCCTGGGGTCGGCCTGCTCGATGAACTTGCCCGACGGCTCGCCGGTGGGGAACCGCGGGGAGGGGCTGCTGGGGCCCCACATCGTCGCCTACGCGCTGGTGGCCATCGCCGGGATCGGGCTTTTCGTGTCGGGATCGCGCACCGCCGCGCGCCGGCGGCAGGCCGGCCTCACGCCGCAGTCGATGGGCGGCCTCATCGCTCGCGCGCTCGTGCTCGTCGTAGCGCTCGAACTCATCGTCTACTACCTCAACCAGGACGGCGGCATTCCGTGGATGTTCGGACTCTTCGTCGCTCTCGTGGTCGGCATGGACTACGCCCTGAAGCGGACCAAGTGGGGCCGCTCGATGACGGCGGTCGGCGGCAACCGCGAGGCCGCGCGCCGCGCCGGCATCGACGTCCGCCTCATCTACGCCAGTGCCTTCGCCCTGTGCTCGACGCTGGCGGCCCTTGGCGGCGTTCTTTCCGCCGCCCGTCTTGCCTCCGCCAGCCAGCAGGCCGGCACGGGCGACGTCAATCTCGACGCCATCGCGGCGGCCGTGATCGGCGGCACCAGCCTCTTCGGCGGCCGGGGCAACGCCTACTCGGCGCTGCTGGGCATCATCGTCATCCAGTCCATCGCGAGCGGGCTGACGCTGCTCGATCTGTCGTCGTCGCTCCGCTACATGATCACCGGCGGCGTGCTGGCGATCGCGGTCATCGTCGACTCCCTGGCGCGCCGCTCCCGCGTGTCTCACGGCCGTGCCTGAGGGCTCGCGCTCCATTCCTCTCCCGCGCCCCGGCGCGGGAACGGTCGTCCCGCGACATCCCAGAAATCGAGCAATCGCAGAGGGTCAGAGATGGGTCAGGATCTGTCGGGCAAAGTCGCGGCCGTCACCGGCGCCGCGTCGGGCATCGGCCTCGAATGCGCCAAGACTTTGATGGCGGCCGGTGCCCGCGTCGCGCTGGTCGACTATGCCGAGGAGAAGCTGAAGGACCTCTGCGCCAACCTCGGCCCGCAGGCGATCCCGGTGGTGGTCAACCTCCTGGATCCGAAGAGCGTGTCCGGCATGATGCCGCAGATCCTGGAGAAGGCCGGCCAGCTCGACATCTTCCACGCCAATGCGGGGTCCTACGTCGGGGGTGAGGTGGTCGAAGGCGATCCCGATGCCTGGGACCGGATGCTCAACCTCAACATCAACTCCGCGTTCCGGTCCATCCACGCCGTCCTGCCCCACATGGTCGAGCGGAAGACGGGCGACGTCATCGTGACGAGCTCGGTGGCGGGCTTCATCCCGGTCGTCTGGGAGCCGATCTACACAGCCTCGAAACACGCGGTCCAGGCCTTCGTCCACACGCTGAGGCGCCAGGTGTTCAAGCACGGCATCCGCGTCGGCGAAGTCGCCCCCGGCCCTGTGGTGACAGCCCTCATCAGCGACTGGCCCAAGGCGAAGCTCGACGACGCCCTGGCGACCGGCGGCCTGATGGAGCCGAAGGAGGTGGCGGACGCCGTGCTGTTCATGCTCACCCGGCCGAGGAACGTCGTCATCCGCGACCTCGTCATCCTGCCGGTCAGCCTGGATCTCTGACGCGACACGCTCGACTCCCCGTCCGCATCACCGGAGCGTCACCATGGACCACGTCATCGGCGTCGACATCGGCACCCAGAGCACAAAGGCTGTGCTGGTCCAGCTGGACGGGACCATCGCGGCCCAGGCCTCGAAGGGCTACGCCCCCGACACGCCGCGCCCGTCCTGGGCCGAGCAGTGGCCGGACGTGTGGCTGGACGCCGTGCAGCACTGCATCGCGGCCGTGATGCGCGCCGCCCCTCCGGACGGCGGCGCGCCGGTCGAGCCGGCCTCCGTCAAGGCGGTCTGCATCTCCTCGCTCTACGGCGGCTCCGGCATCCCGGTCGACGCCGACATGCGCCCGCTCCATCCGTGCATCATCTGGATGGACCGGCGCGCCGAAGATCAGGTCCGGTGGGTGCGGGACCACGTCGACCTCGCCCGGCTCGGCGCCGTCACGGGCAACGGCGTCGACAGCTACTACGGCTTCACCAAGGTGCTGTGGCTGCGCGACGAGCGTCCCGACCTGTGGGCGCGCACGCGCTTCTTCTTGCCGCCCAACGCCTACGTCATCCACGCCCTCACCGGCGAGGTCGCGGTCGACCATTCATCGGCCGGCAACATCGGCGGCTTCTACGACGTCGGGCGGCGGACCTGGTCGACCGAGATGATGGACGCCATGGGCGTGCCGCACGCCATGATGCCCGAGCGCCTCGTCGCCCCGACCGACGTGGTCGGCGGGCTCACGCCCGAGGTGGCGTCGCGCCTCGGCCTGGAGCCGGGCACGCCCGTGGTGGCGGGCGGCGTCGATGCCGCGGTCGCCACCTACGCGGCCGGGGTCGTCAGCCCCGGCCAGCACGTCGCCATGATCGGCACCAGCATGTGCTGGGGCTACATCGCGCCGCAGGCCGACGCCGCTCACGGCCTCATCTCCATGCCCTACGTCACGCGGGCGGACGACGACCTCTACGTCTTCGGCGGCGCCGCCACGGCGGGCGCCTCCGTCACCTGGTACCGCGAGCAGTTCTGCCAGGCCGAGGTCGCGGCCGGGCTCGCCGGCGGTCGCGATCCTCACGCCATCCTGGAGGAGGGGGCTGCGGCGGTGGCACCGGGCGCCGAGGGGGTGGTGTTCCTGCCCTACCTCATGGGCGAGCGCTCGCCCGTGTGGGACGGCAAGGCCAGCGGCGCCTTCGTCGGCCTCAACCTGTTCCACACCCGCGCCCACCTTTACCGCGCCGTGCTCGAAGGCGTGACCCTGGCGCTGCGCCACAACATGGAGGCGGGCGCGCGGGGCGCCGCGTCGCTCGACCCGCGCCTGATCGTCGTCGGGGGTGCGGCGCGCTCCGACCTGTGGATGCAGATCATCGCGGACGTCACCGGCTATCCGGTCTGGACCATCCGCGAGGACGTCGAGGCGGTGCTGGGCGCGGCCCGCATGGCGGCGGTGGGCGTGGGCCTGATGGCGCGCGACAGCGAGGCGAGCTGGATCACCCTGGTCCAGCGCGCCGAGCCCGACCCGGCCCGGAAGGCCCGCTACGACGCGGTGTTCTCCGTCTACGCGTCGCTCTATCCCGCGTTGCGGGACTCGATGCACGCCCTCGACAGGCTCCGCACGCCGGGTTGAAATCCTTCACCCACTTTTAACCATGATTCGCGATGGTGGGACCCGTCGCTCGATGGCACGGCGGTGGGCCGGGCGGGCAGCGATGTCCGAGCCGACCGCGGTGCAGCGCCATGGGCTTCCATCCCGAATTTGCCTCCTTCGACCGCCGCTCCGCTGACCTCGACGAGGCGCGGCGCACCATGTCGCTCTGGGCCGAGCCGATCATCATCGACCGCGCCGTGGAGGTCTATGCGCGCGTCGTCGACGAGGCCGGCACCGTCGCCATGGCGCGCAAGCATTGCCGCCTGTGGCGCGTCGTGCTGTCGGGCCAGACCAAGGCCGTGTCGCCCGTGGTGGAGGAGATGCGCCGCGCCTCGGACAGCCTCGGCCTCGACGACGCTCTGATCGACGACGTCAACGACGTGATCCTGGAGGAGCTCGTCGACATCGTGACGAGCCGCTACCGCGCGTCGCGCAACGCCATGAAGACGTTCAGCCTCGTCCTCATGTCGGCCACCTCCAGCCTCGGTACGGCCCGCGCCCCCTCCTGAGTGAACTGTCCGTTGCGATATCTTGCGCAATCGTTCGGGTTGAGCGACCATCGCCGATGCGGTCGCACTGCGACCTGACGAGAGGCGGCCGCCGGCCGGGTGAGTGCGAGCGATGACGCGACGGTGTCACCATGGGTCCTGAGGGACCTGACGGCCGAGAGGACGACCTGTCGGTGCGCTTCTGGGGCACGCGCGGGTCCCTGCCGATGCCGGGTCCCGACACCGTGGTCTACGGCGGCAACACCTGCTGCGTCGAGATCCGCTTGGGCCGGCGCCTGTTCATCGTGGATGCCGGCAGCGGGCTGGAGGCTGCGGGCCGCGCCATCGCGGCAGCCGGCCCCGTCCCGGCCCGCGTCGACCTCCTGCTGAGCCACCTCCACCACGACCACGTGGCCGGCCTGCCGTTCTTCTCGCCCATCCTGACGGGGAAGACCGTGCTGCGAATCTTCTGCGGCAACCAGGGCGGCGGCAGCGCCAAGGCGGCCCTGGACAGCATGTTCGCCCCACCCCTGTTCCCCGTCACGCTCGACATCCTGCCCGGCCGCATCGACCACGTCGGGTTCAGGGCCGGCGAAACGCTCCGCTTTGAGGACGGCCTCGCCGTGTCGACCTGCCCCCTGCGGCACCCCGGCGGCGCCACGGGATACCGGTTCGACCACGGGGGACGGCGCGTCTGCTACGTGTCGGACATCGAGCACGTCGACGCCGGCCCGGACGCCGAGGTGGTGAGCTTCTGCCGCGACGCCGACCTCGTCATCTACGACGCCATGTTCACCGAGGCCGAGCTTCCGCGCTGCCGGGGCTGGGGCCATTCGACGTGGAACGCCGGCGTCGCGCTGTGCCGGGCCGCGGGCGCCGGGGCGCTCGCCGCCTACCACCACCACAAGGCCCACCACGACGGCGAGCTGGCCCTCATCGAGGCGGAGCTGGCCGCGGCCCTGCCGGGCTCCTTCATGGCCCGCGAGGGCCAGACCGTGGCGTTCCGGGCGCGGCAGCTCCAAGACGGCTGATTCAGGACGGCTGGCGGGGCGCGGAGGCTCGTCAGCGTTCACCGCGTCCCGTTCAATCGTTGCACCCCGGGGTCCAATCCTTCAAGGATGCGGCGCGCGCATCTCGCCCACCCGGACCGGCTCGCCCCGCCGATCGGCCTCGCCCGGACGGGCCGGATCCGCGCCGCGCCTCCTCCCGCAGCCGGACGGGCCTTGTCGAAGATCGAGACGCAGATCGCGGGCAGGTTGCTGCCGTCCTGGCTGCGCAGCTTCGTGCGGACGCGCGAAGCCGGGCTCGTGCTGGCCGCGGTGGTGATCGGCATCGCGGGGGGCGGCCTCGTCGCCCTGATGGGGTGGATCGTGCAGGCCATGCACGAGGTGCTGTTCCACCTGCCGTCCGGCCAGCGCCTCAGCGCCGCGCTCCATGTCACCCGCTGGCGCGTCATCGTCGTTCCCGTGGCCGGCGGCCTCGCGCTCAGCTTCCTGGCCCGCTACGCGCGCCGCATGTCGGGGCGGCTCGCCGACGCCATCGAGGCCAACGCCCTCTTCGGCGGCCGGCTGTCCCTCACCGGAAGCCTGCTCGTCACCGTGCAGACCCTGCTGTCCTGCGGCACCGGCGCCTCGGTGGGACTGGAGGCCGGCTACGCGCAGATCTCGTCCGCGGTGGCGTCGCGCCTGGGCCTGTCGCTGGCGGCGCGGCGGCGCGACCTGCGGCTGCTCGTCGCCTGCGGGGCGTCGGCCGCCATCGCGGCGGCCTTCGGGGCGCCGCTCGCCGGGGCCTTCTACGCCTACGAGGTGGTGCTCGGCACCTACACGGTGTCGGCGCTGGCGCCCGTCGCCACCAGCGCGCTCGTGGCGAGCCAGATCGCACGCAACTTCGAGGGGAGCGGCTTCCTGATCCGGCCGGACGCGCTCGGCACGATCGGGGCGGGAGACCTGATGCACGTCGTGGCTATCGGCGGACTCTGCGGCTTCGCCGGCATCCTGCTGATGCTGTCGGTCGCGGGCACCGAGGCGGCCTTCAGGCGCCTGCGCGTGCCGCCGGTCTGGCGCACACCCATCGGCGGGCTCCTGATGGGCGGCATGGGGCTCCTTACGCCGCAGGTGCTCGGCGCCGGCCACGGCGCCATGGCGGTCGACCTCGTGGCCTCGCTGGCGCCCCTCACCATCCTGGGCCTCATCGCGCTGAAGGGCGCGGCCGCGGCCGTGTCGCTCGGGTCGGGGTTCCGCGGCGGCCTGTTCTACGCCTCGCTGCTGATCGGCGTGCTGATCGGGCGCCTGTACGCGGACCTCGGCCTTCAGATCGCCCCCGGCCTTGCCTTCGACCCCGATGTCGCGGCGCTGACCGGCATGGCGGCGCTCGGCACCGGGGTGATCGGCGCGCCCATCACCATGACGGCCTTGGCGCTGGAGACGACCGGCGACGCCGCCATCACGGTCGCGGCCCTGATCGCCTCCGTGGTGTCGTCGCTGATCGTGCGCGAGCTGTTCGGCTATTCCTTCGCGACCTGGCGCTTCCACCTGCGGGGTGAAACGATCCGGGGACCGCACGACATCGGCTGGATGCGCGAGCTGTCGGTGAAGACGCTGATGCAGGCCGACGTCCGCACCGCGCCGAGCGCCCTGTCGCTGCGCGAAGCGCGGCTCAGGTTTCCGCTCGGCTCCCTGAAGCAGGTGGCGGCGGTGGACGGCGCCGGGCGCTACGCCGGCCTCGTGATGCTCGACGACCTCCACACGGCGCCCCTCGACCGCGGCGGCGACCCGCTGGCGACGCTGTGCCGCTTCTCGGACCGGGTCCTGCTGCCCTGGATGACGGTGCGCGAGGCCCTCGACCTCTTCGCGAAATGCGAGGCCGACGCCCTCGTCGTGGTGGACCACGAGGCGACGAAGCGGGTCATCGGCACCATGACGGAGTCCCACGCCCTGCGCCGTTACGGCGAGGAACTGGAGCGCCAGCAGCCCGACAACGTGCTGCGGTGACGGGACCCACCGCGCCTTGACCCGTCCTTCGGCTTCGGGCCATGCAGCGCCATGCTCCTGCGAACCCGCGCCCCCGCCAAGATCAACCTGACGCTCCACGTGGTGCGCCGCCGCGACGACGGCTTCCACGACCTCGAAAGCCTGGTGATCTTTGCGGGCGCGTCGGACGTGCTGACGCTGGATCCCGCCCGCCCGCTCGGCCTCACGGTGTCGGGCCCGACCGCCGCCGCCGCGGGCGATGGCGACGGCAACCTCGTGCTCAGGGCGGCCCGGGCCCTGATGGCGCGCGTGCCCGGCCTGCGGGTCGGCGCCTTCGCGCTCGCCAAGCGACTGCCGGTGGGCGCCGGCATCGGCGGTGGCTCGTCGGACGCCGCGGCGGCGCTGCGGCTGCTAGCCGGCCTGAACGGCCTCGACCTCGACGACGGGCGGCTCCTCGAGGCGGCGCGCGCCACGGGGTCGGACGTGCCGGTCTGCGTCCACCCGCGCTCCCGCATGATGGCCGGCACCGGCGACCGCCTCGGCGTGCCGCTGATGGCGCGCCCGCTCTACGCCGTGCTGGCCAATCCCGGCATCCACCTCCCCACTCCCGCGGTCTTCGCCCGCATGGGCTTCCAGCCCGGCGAGTCGAGCGACCTCGGCGAGCACCCCGCGCCGCACGACGGCCTCGACCACGGCGCCTTCCTGGCCCTGGTGAGTGGCGGCCGCAACGACATGGAGGCGGCCGCCCTGTCGCTGGCGCCCGAAATCGGCGACGCCATCGACGCGCTGTCCGCCACCTCCGGCCGTCGCCTCGTCCGCATGTCGGGCTCGGGCTCGACCTGCTTCGCCCTCTACGACGACCGCCACGCCGCCCGCGCGGCGGCCGCCCTGGTGGCCGGCGCACGGCCCGACTGGTGGGTCCGGGCTACCGCACTGCGGTGACCTGCGGCGGCCAGGCCGGCACCCCGCCGAACCCGGCTGATGTGCCTCATTCATGGGCACCCCCTCCGTTTCGATCCGGGACGGCGGGGGCCGGCCCGCGCTGTTGCAGCCATGTCGCAGTGGCGTGAGATATGGAGCGGTGGGATGTTGCCGCACCGCCGCGCGATGCCTCTTGGACCCGCCCCGCGACGGCCCAGCCGCGGCGCCGGTGCCGCATCCCGCGCACGCCCCGCGGGCCGGCGCGAGCGCCTTCGCGGGCCGAGCGCGGGCCGGCATCGCGCCTGTTGTGAGGAGCTTAGGCGCAGGTCCTCGCGCCGCGCCGGAGACGCGACCGGCCCCGTCGTTCATCCGGCCTTCAGCCGGCACGACGCACTTTATGTCGCGCGACGCATGGCCTTGAACGCAAGCTCTGCGCTTGCCAGCGTCGCGATACTGTCCTTGCATGGTCGTCGCGACGGGGAGCACCCTGCCCTCAAGGCTTCGAGCCGCGAGGGAGAGCGCCACAGAACGGACACCCGTCACGCATTGACTGCCGGACCGCTCGATCAGCCACTTGGCTCAAAAATGGCATCGAGACCGCGCAGTGGATCGAAACTCTAGACTCGACGACGTCCGGTCTCAGCCCGATGTCGACGGATGAGGGGGGCCTTTGATGGACGACCTGTTCACGAGTTTCACGCGCTCCTACGACGCCCGCCGGGCGGCCGACATGTCGCTGGCCGACTATCTCCAGGGCTGCCGCAGCGACCCGATGATGTATGCCAGCGCGCCCGAGCGCATCCTGGCGGCCATCGGCGCGCCCGAGATGGTGGACACCGCCAAAGACCCGCGGCTCGGCCGCATCTTCATGAATCGCACGGTGCGGCTCTACCCGGCCTTCTCCGAATTCTATGGCATGGAGGAGACGATCGAGCGCATCGTTTCGTTCTTCCGCCACGCCGCCCAGGGCCTGGAGGAGCGCAAGCAGATCCTCTATCTGCTGGGACCGGTCGGCGGCGGCAAGTCGTCGCTCGCCGAGCGCCTGAAAGCGCTGATCGAGCACCACCCCGTCTACGTGCTCAAGGCCGGCAACGAGCTGTCGCCCGTCTTCGAGAGTCCGCTGGGCCTCTTCGACCCCGACACGATGGGCGAGCAGATCGAGGACCGCTACGGCATCCCGCGCCGGCGGCTCACCGGCCTGATGAGCCCCTGGGCCCTGAAACGTCTCGACGAGTTCGCCGGCGACATTTCCCGGTTCAAGGTCGTGAAGATCAACCCGTCCCGCCTGCGCCAGATCGCTCTGGCCAAGACCGAACCGGGCGACGAGAACAACCAGGACATCTCGTCCCTCGTCGGCAAGGTCGACATCCGCAAGCTCGAAAGCCTGTCGCAGGCCGACCCCGACGCCTACAGCTATTCGGGCGGCCTCAACCGCGCCAACCAGGGCATGCTCGAATTCGTCGAGATGTTCAAGGCGCCGATCAAGATGCTGCACCCCCTGCTCACCGCGACGCAGGAGGGCAACTATCTCGGCACGGAGAACATCGGCGCGATCCCCT
>CAXTFP010000073.1:0-10090 GCA_964243135.1 uncultured Lichenihabitans sp. | reverse complement strand
GCCCTCATCCGCGCCTTCGCGCGCGCGCCGCATCGCGTGCTCGGCCGCGACGACCTGCTCGACGCCGCGGCGGCCGAGAGCGTGGATGCCGCCGACCGCACCATCGACGCCCGCGTGGCCCGCCTGCGCCGCAAGCTCGACACCGAAGCCTTCGTCACCGTGCGGCGATACGGCTACATGTTCGTGCCGCCGTTCGACAGCTCCGTCGATCCGCCCTCGCATCCGCCCGGCTCCGCCTGAGGACGGGCGGAGAAGTGTGGCCGCGCCGTTTCGCGCCGATGCCGGCCGGGAGGCCCCTCGATTTCGGCCGCGACACCCTCCTCGCGCGATTGACGACGACGCGGCGCGCCTCTTGGCTTGCGGGGGCCGCATCGCGAGTTCCACGTTGAACGCATGGCTATCGTCCCGCGCGGTCCGGTTCGCCCGCGCTTTCGCGCTGCTCGCCGCCTGCGTCGCCTCGGGGTCGCCATGTTCAACACGGCCGTGGATCAGCGCGAGCGGGTTTCGGCGCCGGTGTCGTGGCGCGACCTGCTGTCCCCGCCATTCCGCGGCCGCGTCGTGATGCCGGACGCCCGCCGCTCGGGGACGGGCTACATGCTCGTCGCCGGCTGGCTGCAGAGCATGGGCGAGGCGGCCGGCCGGACCTTCATGGATACGCTCGACGCGAACGTCACCGCATACCTGCCGAGCGGGAGCGCGTCCTGCGAGGCGGCGGCCCGCGGCGAAGCCCTCGTCGGCCTGAGCTTCGACCTTTGCGGCGTCATCGCTCAAACGTGCGGCGATCCCGTCCGCGTCGTGGCCCCGATCGACGGCATCGGGTGGGGGGAGGAGGCTTTCGCGATTCTCACACACGCACTCCATGAAGACTTGGCCCGCAAGGTCGCCGACTGGGCGACGAGCCGCGAAGCCAACCGCCTCTACACCGAATTTCACCGCGTCGTCGCGCATCCGGCCGTTCAGCCGGGCGCCACGCGGTATCCCTCGTTCGCCGAAGCCCGGATGATCCGCACGGACCTGTCGAGGGTCGCGAGCAACCGTGAGCGCGTTTTGAACGAATGGGGGCGCCGTTACGCCGCGAAGGCCGTTCAGAAGGCGTCTCGAGCGGCCGGAGCTGATCGTCAGGCACAATGCCAGAGCCGGTCGATGCCGGTCGCGAACTCGGCCTCGGGTTCCTCGTCGCGCCATCCTCGGCGATGGCCGATCTCCCGCTTGACCCGGGCCCAGTGTCCGGCTTCGGCGGCATAGATGAGGCCCATGTCCTCGCGCCAGGACATGGTGGCCGCGACCGTGTAGGCGGAATCGCCCCAGGTTTGGACGAGCTCGTCGGCGTCCTGCAGCACTGCCTGATCCGGAAGACCCCTCGCGAACTGCACGATGACTTTCATGATCCTCTTGAGGCGCATCTTTGGCTCTCCATCCAACGGTAAAAGCTGTGCGTCGTCCGGCGGGGCTGATCTGATTCCCGTGCCGGCCAGTGTGCCGCGGCGATCCCTGTGACTCGGTCGGTTCAGACGATGGCTCGTCCGCGCAGATCGAGCTTCTAGGGTCGACGCATTGCCGTGCTGTGCCGGGCGGAAAGCGTCGCGTTTCAGGCGAGAAGCGAAGGCCGAGCGGTCCGCGAGATGAGGCGGCATGCTCCGCCGACCTCGCTGCTCGCCTCCGGGAAGGACATCCGAGAGTGGAGCTCGGGAAAGACGAGGCCGGTTTCTATCCGGCGGATGTCTTCGTTCTGGTCAGATACCCGCAGCACAAGGAGGGTACAATGCATGTGACCATGCCATCGATGCCGGCCCTGACATGATAGTCCCACCCCCATTGTGAGAACTCTGGCCACGCAAAATATAGACCCGCCATGCAGCCAGCGATCATTGCAGTCGCAATTTGGAGGTCCTGACGGAACGTCAAGATCTTCACGACGCTTGTGGCGAGTCCACACAGCATAGCCAGGGGAACATATATATACGACCCCGGTATCACGAACACGAAGAGGAAGCCAAAGAACTTGATCAGCTCATCGACGAGAGGCTGGGCCTCTCCGAAGCCCATCGGTCCTGGAAGAGGCAGGATGTAAACTAACATCAGCATGAATGTCAGTCCGCCGATGGGCGGACCAAGAAGGGAGAACACCGAAGTTGTCTTGGCGAATGTTCCTGCGTGTCGCGCGATCGAGATCGCCGGAGTGTGCGCCCTTTCCAGCGGACTGCGCCTTCCATCCCGTTTCTCCTGACCGGTTCCGTCGCTTTCGATGCCGATCATCGGAAGCGTTCCTCCCCTGAGTTTGCAGCCGTCGATGAAGGATCGACCCGTTCTCGGCCCGCCGCCCTGCATCCTCGATGGATGGACGTCCTACCTCAAATGCGGTGACAGGAGCCCCATCATCTGCATCATGTTCAAGCGATCTTTCCCGAACACGGCCCGAAGCTTGTCGTCGGTCACGATGATCCGCTTGTCGTGCGGCTCCTGAAGGTTGTGCTCGCGGATGTACGCCCAGACCTTTTTGACCATGTCGGTCCGCGGCAATGGCTCTGGACCGACGATGGCGGCGAGGTCGGCGGAGGGCGTGAGGAGACGAAGGAAGCCGGCGGGCATGATGAGGTTCCGAAGGCTGAAAGGGATAGAACAGGGATGCCGAGGTCGAAGATCGCTCATTTGCCTACGATGCTAGCCTGTCCTACTCACCGGAGGGAGGACATGGGGCTCCGCAGGCGGCGTGCGTCATCTCGGGCATGCGGGTCCGGTCGGCGCGGAATACCGTCAGGTGATGCTTTGGTGTGGGTGCGGCGTTGGAGGAGTGGTGTGGTCTGGACGTGAGGAGCCCGCCCCCGCCGATCAGATCCGGCGCCTGAGCAGGGCCGCTGACAGACCGGCGATGACATCGGCCTCGGGACAGGCGGCCGCGGAGGCGATGCGCACGCGGTGCCGGGTTTTCACAATCCTGGCCGCGACCTTGAGCAGGCGAAGGCGCAGCGTCGTGAACTCGGCGGAGGCCAGGTCGCGGACCTTGGGAATGGCGTCCCTGACGTCCAGCATGAGCCAAGAGGCGGTGTGCAGGACGAGGCGGACTTGATTGGCCAGCGCGGAGCGGCACGAGGTACGGTCGGACCGGAGCTGAGACTTGTGCAGCTTGATCAGGTTCTCGGCTTGGCCACGGGTGCAATAAAGGCTGTCGTAGACCCACTCGGGCGAGCCGCGCTCGATGTTGGTGACGACGAAGCGGATGTCGAGGCCGAGGCGCGTCGCCTCGATGCGCGCCACGGCACGACGCTCCCGGTTTCAGGAGCCGGCCTTGTGCCGGGTTTCGGCGTAGTCGCGTACGACGGACTTATCGCCGATGGCGCGCGCGGTGCGGACGGCGTCGGCGATGTCCTCGACCTTCCTCGACAGCGGCTTCGAACTCGGCAGGTCGAACACGTATTGCAGGCCGTTGGCCTCGCACCACGCCATGGCCTCGGGCCGGGCGTAGTGGCCGTCGCCTCGGAGCAGGATGCGGGTCTTCGGCCAGCGGGCGCGGATGCGGCGGACAAGGCGCCTGACATGAGCCCGCACCTCGATGCCGGACGGCGTCTTGCCCGGGCGCAGCACCACGGCGACCGGGCGGCTGCGCTCCGTGTCGTAGATATTGATGGGCAGGAAGCAGCGCTCGTCATAGTGGGCATTGAACAGCGACAGCTGCTGGTGGCCATGGACGATGTCGCAGGTATCGTCGATGTCGAGCGTCACCGCCTCGGGTTCCCGCGGGTAGGCGTCCACCAGGGCGTAGGGGAGCCGGATCACGTCGCCCAGGCGCGAGGCATTCTCCAGCCGCGACAGGGTCGGCTGCGAGCACAGGTCGACCCCGGTGTCGGGCAGCCGGCCGCAGGCGAGCTTGAAGGCGGGATCGGTGCGCAGGCTGTCGAGATCGTCGGCGTCCTCGTAGCCGCAGCAGTTCGCGAAGATGCGGGCCCGGACCATATCGGCGAAGCTGCGGGTGATGCGGGTCGGATCTCGCCGGTCTGGGATCAGTCGGGCCAGCCGCTCGGCGATCCCGAGGCGCCGCTCCGCCAACGACAGCAGCATGACGCCACCGTCCGAGGTGAGGCGACCGCCGTCAAAGGCGGCTGTGACTTTCTTCCGCCCGACGGCTGGAAAGCCGAAGCACGGGACCATATCGTCGACCATGGCGGGCGTGGCAGCGTGTGAGGTGGATCGGGATCGGCGTCAGCACTCAAATCCTACGCTGGGTCAACGTGTTAAGCTACGCTCGCCACCGCTTCAGCGTCGTCTCAGTGAATAACACGGGCTAGAACAGCTCCAGCGTCCCGGCGTCGCTCGGGATCGCGGGAACGGCGGCCGGCGTCACGCGGGCTGCGGGATGCGCGTCGGCGAGGAAGCTGCGGCGGGCCCGGCCGCTCGACGGCCAGAACTGGATGCGGCGGGCGAGCCGTCCGCCCAGACATTCGCCCACCACCGCGATGCCTTCCCGGCGCAGGAACTGCAGCGCGAAGGCGGCGTTCGACCCGCCGATATCGTTCAGCGCCGCGTTGAGACAGGCCCCGCCGAACACCTTGGCTTCGAGGCGCCGCCGCGCAGCGCCCCGCTGCAGCATCTCGTTGATCAAGAGCTCCATGGCGTGTACGCCGATCCGCTCCCCATCCCCCGGCCCGGCCTGGTCGAAGGCGCCCGGCAGCAGGAAGTGGTTCATGCCGCCGACCTTGGCGAAGGGGTCGTGCAGGCAGGCCGACACGCAGGACCCCAGGATCGTCGTCAGCCGGACGTCGGGGTCGTCGGTCACGCGCTGCTCGCCTTGCACGACGTGGTCGGCGAGCGCGCGCCGGCGCACGGCCTCCCCGAAGCCCATTGCGGCCGGCCGGCCCGCCGGGACGACCCGGAACACGCTCGGGCGGTGAAGCGGGCGCTCGGCAGCGTGAGGGGGCGTGTCGAAGGACGGTGGCAGGGGCGGCGTCACGGCCGGCGCCGGGTGGCCGCCACGATGGCGGGGCCGATCTTGTTCAGGGGGAGCTGCCGCTCGACGGCCCCCGCCTCCTGGGCCACGCGGGGCATGCCGTATATCAGCGAACTCGCCTCGTCCTGCCCGAACGTCTGGGCGCCGGCTCGCCGCATGGCCGCGAGTCCCTCGGCGCCGTCGCGCCCCATGCCGGTCAGGATGACGCCGACCGCCCCGCCCTCGGCGGTCTTGGCCACCGAGGAGAAGAGGACGTCCACGGAGGGGCGATGGCCGTTCACCGGCTCGGCCTGGACGAGGCGGCAGACCGGGCGCGTCCGCCCGGTGACGACGAGGTGCCGGTCCCCGCCGGGCGCCACGTAGACGCGGCCCGCTTCGAGCACCGCCCCGTCCTGAGCCTCCATGACGGTGGCGTCGCTGAGGCGGTCGAGCCGCGCCGCGAAGCTCTTCGTGAAGGTGGCCGGCATGTGCTGGGTGATCACGGTCGGCGGGCAGCCGGCCGGAAAGTTGCCGATGACCTCGCAGAGCGCCTCGACCCCGCCCGTGGAGGAGCCGATCGCCACGATCCGCCCGTCCGACACGTAGCCGGCGCGATCGGCGCCGTCCGGGCGCGCCGCGGTTGTGTCGCGGCGCGGCACCATCCTGGCGGTGGCGGCCGCGCGGATCTTGTCGGCGAGCCCCGCGAAGGGAGCGGCGTCCCCCGGCACCGGCTTGCACACGCAGTCGACGGCGCCGATCTGCAGCGCCGTCAGCGTCTGCTCGCAGTTGGGGCCCGTCAGGCTCGACACCATGATGACCGGGGTCGGGCGCAGGCGCATCAGCTTCTCGAGGAAGGCGATGCCGTCCATCTTGGGCATCTCGACGTCGAGGGTGACGACGTCGGGGTCGAGGGCCTTGATGGCCTCGCGGGCCTCGTAGGGGTCGCCGGCCTCGCCCACCACGGCGATGTCGGGGGCGCCCGCCAGGGTGGCGCCGATCATGAGGCGCATGCTGCGCGAGTCGTCGACGACGAGAACCCGGATCTTTTTCATCGGGGAGGAGCCTGTCGCAGGTAGATCGTGGGGCCGACGAGGTCGAAGAGCGGTCGCGCGGGCCCGGACACGCGCTCCGAATGGCCGACGCACAGCAGCCCGCCGGGCCGCAGCAGGTCGGCGTAGCGCCCCCAGATGCGCCCCTGCGTGGCCTCGTCGAAGTAGATGACGACGTTGCGGCAGAAGATGACGTCGAAGGGCCCCCGCATGGGCCATTCGCCCATCAGGTTCAGCTCGCGGAAGGCCACGAGCCGCCGCATCGGCTCGGCCACGGTCCAGCGCTTCGGCCCGCCTCCGGCCGAAGGCGCGAACCAGCGCAGCCGCTCGGCCTTGGGGACGTCGTGGACGTCGTCGTCCGCATAGGTGCCGGCGCGGCCGATGGCGATCATCCCGGGGTCGATGTCGGTCGCCAGGATGCGGATGTCGCGGTCCGCGGCCTCCGGCATCAGCCCCAGCACCGTCATGGCGATGGAATAGGGCTCGGGGCCCGACGAGCAGCCGGCCGACCAGATCCGCACGCGGGCG
This sequence comes from uncultured Lichenihabitans sp., assembly GCA_964243135.1. Taxonomy (GTDB): domain Bacteria; phylum Pseudomonadota; class Alphaproteobacteria; order Rhizobiales; family Beijerinckiaceae; genus Lichenihabitans. The sequence goes on along the minus strand of CAXTFP010000073.1, from coordinate 3,592 downwards.
CCGCGCCGCGCCGCGTCGAGCAGCGGCGGCAGGACGACGTCGCGCAGGTGGGCGAAATGGTGAGGCTCGCGCATGAAGCGCGTGACGTTGGTGGTCAGCGCCGCCACCATCCGCTGGCGCTCGTCCACCCCGCCGCGGGAGCCCACCAGGGCGCAATAATCGCGGAAGGTTTCGAGCCCGAGCGCGCGCAACCGCTTCACGAGGCGCCCGTAGACGAGCGGCATCTTGTGTTCGGCGAGCGCGATGCCGCTGTGGGCGTAGAGGATGTGGGCGATCTGCTTGAACTCCGCCTCCGAGAAGGCGAACTCGGCTTCTCGCCCCTCGGGGCGGGGCGACGGCGCGGCGCGGGGCAGCGGCGTCATGCGGCGACGCGCTCGACCGGCGGCAGGACGTGGGGGATGCTGAGCAGGCTGATCATGCGCTCGTCCAGCGCCAGCACGCCCTCGACGGCGTGGACGTCTGACAGCGGCGCGGCGGAAGCCGGCGGCAGGATGGAGCTTTTCTCCACCGACAGGATGCCCGTGACGGCGTCGACCAGGAGCCCCGTGATCCGGTCGCCCACCTGCACCACGATGACGACGTGACGCGCCGTGGGGTCCTCGGCCGGCAGGCCGAGGCGCGCCGCGAGGTCGATGATGGACAGGACGGCGCCGCGCAGGTTGATCACGCCCCTCACCCAGCCGGGCGTGTGGGGCAGGGGGGTCGCGGGCGTCCAGCCGCGGATCTCGCGCACCGTCATGATGTCCACGCAGAACTCGTGCCGGCCGATCAGGAAGGTGACCAGCTCGCGCGTTCCGTTCTGGTGTTGATGGCTCGTCATGAGGGCACCGGGGAGGGAGGGGGGACGGTTCGGCGGCGGGGCCCCGGGCGAGGGGGCCGCCGCGCCGTCAGGGCGAGACGCGCCGCACGGCGTCCACGAGCTTCGGGGGGTCGAAGGGCTTGACGATCCAGCCCGTCGCCCCGGCCGCGCGGGCGCGCTGCTTCTTGTCGGCGCCGCTCTCGGTGCTGAGCACCAGGATCGGCACGGCGCGGTGCGGGCCGCTGGCCCGCACGCCCTCGATGAAGCCGAAGCCGTCGAGGCGCGGCATGTTGATGTCGGTGACGATCACGTCGGGCTTGCACCTGCCGAGCGCGTCGAGCCCGTCGATGCCGTCCTCGGCCTGGACCACGTCGAAGCCGGCCGCCGACAGCGCCATCCGCAGCATGTCCCGCATGGTCCGTGAGTCGTCCACGGTCAGAACCAGCTTCGCCATGGTGTCCTCACTCCCCGAGATCGACTGAGAGGCCGAGCAACCGGGCCCCTTCGGTGAAGGCATTGCTGTGCCGGGCGATGCGGAAGGGCTGGCCGTCCACGCCCCAGGTCACGCGCGCCGACAGGAGGACCTGGGCGCATTGCGCGCCGAGGTGCTGCACCGCGGAGGCGTCCACCTCGATCTCCGCGCCGCGGGCCGCGAGCAGGGCCTGCGCCAGGGCAGGCGCCCCGTCGCGGTCCAGGTTCTCGGCCAGCGTCATCCGCCCCGGGGGCAGGGCGGGCGGCGCCGCGGACGGCGCCTTCCGGGAGGGGGCCCGGCGCCCCAGCCGCGCGGTCAAAACTCCTCCCAATCGTCGTCGGCCGCGACGGGCTCGGGCTTGCGGGCTGCGCCGCCCCGTCCGACGGACTTCAGGGCCGCGACGGGCGCGCCCGCTTGGGTGGCCGCGGGCTCGACGCGGGCCGGGCGGGCCGGGGGTGCTACAGCCGCCGGGACGTGGCCGGTCTCGAAGCGGGCCACGAGCTGGGTGAGCTGCTCGGCCTCGGCCGCGAGGCCGTGGCTCGCGGCCGTGGCCTCCTCGACCATGGCGGCGTTCTGCTGGGTCACCTGGTCCATCTGCACGATGGCGGTGTTGATCTGTTCGAGGGCGGTGGCCTGCTCCTGCGCGGAATCCGCGATGGAGGTGACGACGTCGTTGATCTCGCCGATCTGCGCCACGATGCCGTCGAGCGACCTGCCGGTCTGGGCGACGAGCTTCACGCCGGCCGTCACCTGCTGGGACGAAGTGGTGATGAGCGCCTTGATCTCGCGGGCGGCTTCGGCCGAGCGTTGCGCCAGGGCGCGCACCTCGGAGGCCACCACCGCGAAGCCCCGGCCGGCGTCGCCGGCCCGCGCCGCCTCGACGCCCGCGTTCAGCGCCAGGAGGTTGGTCTGGAAGGCGATCTCGTCGATGACGCCGATGATCTGGCCGATCTGGCCCGACGACTTCTCGATCTGCCCCATGGCCTCGACGGCGCGGGTCACGACGGCGCCCGACTGCTCGGCGTCGCCCTTGGCCGCGCTGACGACCTCGCGGGCGTGGCGAGTGCCCTCGGAGGTCTTCTTCACCGTGGAGGTGATCTCGCCGAGCGCCGCCGCGGTCTCTTCGAGGTTCGCGGCCTGCTGCTCGGTGCGCCGGGCGAGGTCGTCCGAGGCGGTCGAGATCTCGTGCGTCCCGGTGCGGATGGCGGCGGCGTTGTCGGCCACCACCTTCATGGTGTCGGCGAGCCGCTCCAGCGCGGCGTTGAAGTCGGCGCTGACCCGGCCGTAGTCGGACGGGAAGGAGCCGTCGAGGCGGTAGGACAGGTCGCCCTCGGCCAGCTTGCCGAGGCCCACCGCCAGCGCCGAGACGAAGACGCGCTGCGCGTCGGAGGCCCCGCGCTGGGCCTCGATCTGCGCCAGCCGCTGCTCCTCGATGGCCGTCACGTCGATGGCGAATTTGATGACGCCGTAGGGTTTGCCGTCGGCACCGAGGAGGGGGTTGTAGGATCCCTGGATCCAGACCGCACGGCCGCCCTTGGCGAAGCGCTTGAAGCGGTCGTTGAAGAACTCGCCCTCGCCGAGGCGCCGCCACAGCGCGCGGTAATCGTCGGTGTCGGTGATCGCGGGATCGACGAACATGGAGTGGTGGCGCCCGCGGACCTCGTCCAGCGCGTAGCCCATCAGGGACAGGAAATTGTCGTTGGCCCGGACGACGTTCCCGCCGAGATCGAATTCGATCACCCCCTGGGTTCGGTCGAGGGCTACGAGCTTGGTGCGCTCGTCCAGGCCGGCCCGCCCCCGTTCCTTCGATGTCCCGCTCAGGAAAAACATGTCATGGGCTCCGAATCTGACTGTCTGCTGGGATGGGCCGCGGGGCAGGGCCGCCTCACGTCGATCGGAAGCAACGAGACGGGTCTGTCTTGTTTCCCCGTCGACCCGACCTCAAGCTGTTCTGAACCTGAAACGCCCTTGGTTCCCACCTTGAACGAAATTACTTGTATATGGGTTAAATCAACCAAAGTCTAACGAGCCGACTCACCCAATCTTTTCTCCGGCCCTGTCGTAACCGGATCGGCCGTCAGAACAGGTCGAGCTCTCCCTCGTCGGCCGCTTCGCACTCCCGGCCGAGCACGGCCGAGGCCGTCTGGGCCAGGGTCAAGCCCTCGGCCAGCCGCGCGACGTCGATCCGCGCGGCGCCGGCCTCCGAGTCCGCCACGCGCCGCAGCACGAGGGCCAGCTCCCGCAGCGTCTGCTCGGCCTCGTCGATACCCTGCATGGCGACGATCTGGGCGGCCGGCAGCGGACCCGCCCCCCCGCCGCCC
>CAXTFP010000072.1:0-10108 GCA_964243135.1 uncultured Lichenihabitans sp. | reverse complement strand
TGTCGGGGGGGCTGCTGTCGCAGTTCGTGCTCTACGCGGTGTTCGGCGCCAGCGCGCTCGGCCAGCTCAGCGAGGTGGCGAACGAGATCTCGGCGGCGGCCGGCGCCGCGGGGCGCCTGACCGAGATCCTGGCCGTGGAGCCGGTGATCCGCGCGCCCGCGGCGCCCGCGGCCCTGCCCGTGCCGGCGCGGGGCGGAATCGCCTTCGAGCGGGTGGTGTTCAGCTATCCGACGCGCGAGCGCGACGCCGTGGTGCGCAATCTCACCTTCACGGTGCGGCCCGGCGAGCGCGTCGCCATCGTCGGTCCCTCGGGGGCCGGCAAGTCCACCGTGTTCCAGCTCCTGACGCGCTTCTACGACCCCTCGTCGGGCCGCGTGCTGGTCGACGGGCTCGACCTGCGCGACCTCGACCCCGCGGCCCTGCGCGCCCGCATCGCCCTCGTGCCGCAGGACCCGTCGATCTTCTCGTCCTCGGTGGCCGACAACATCCGCTTCGGCCGCCCCGGCGCCTCGGACGGGGAAGTTCGGGCGGCGGCCGAGCGCGCCGCCGCCTGGGGCTTCATCGCGGCCCTGCCGGACGGCGCCGACACGGCGGTGGGCGAGCGCGGCGTGACGCTGTCGGGCGGCCAGCGCCAGCGGCTCGCCATCGCCCGCGCCATACTCAAGGACGCGCCGATCCTGCTGCTCGACGAGGCGACCTCCGCGCTCGACGCCGAAAGCGAGACGCTGGTGCAGCACGCTCTGGACGAGGTGATGCGCGGCCGCACCACGCTGGTCATCGCCCACCGCCTCGCCACCGTGGTCACGGCCGACCGCATTCTGGTGATGCAGGACGGCGCCATCGTCGAGGAGGGCACCCACGCGGCGCTGCTGGCGCGCGACGGGCTCTACGCGCGCCTTGCGCGGCTGCAGTTCGACGCCGAGGGGACGCGCCGGCCCTCGCCGGCGGCGGCGGCCGAGTGACCCCGGCGCGCGTCCCGGGGCATCATTCGAAGAGTTCGGCGTGCGATCCGGCCCGGACGAAGATCACGCCGTCGCCCCCCGCCACGCGGTAGATGAGCAGGACGTCGCCGCCGACGTGGCACTCGCGATGGTCGCGCCGCTTCAACCTTCCGCGGAAGAGCGGCCCTTCTCTCTTTCGACGTCGTCCCCGACGGCACGGATTATGTCCTCGGGATCGATGAACCTCAGATCGCTGATGGCGCGGGCCTCCCGCATGGCCGCTTGGGTTTCCGCGTTCGGGACCTTGAGATTGAGGGGGAGGCCCTGCTCGATGACGACGCGCTTGAGGAAAAGCCTCACGGCGTCCGAGACCGACAGCCCGAGCGCCGCGAGGGTCTGGGTCGCTTGCGCCTTGGTGTCTTCATCGATGCGGATGTGAACCATCGTCGTCGAAGTCATCGTGAGAGTCCTTGAAGCTGGCGACGGATCTCGGGCCGACGGCGCCCCCAGACCGTCGCTTCGGTCCCGGCTCCGGAAGGACGAGCCCCTTGGAGTCGATGCCGGAAGCGCCGTCTCTGACCCGGACGTACCTCACTTGATATGCAGTTTCGAGACTGACACTGCTGGCAGATGGGGTCCGATCTGGCTTCGACCTGAGAGCCTCAGCCCGGTCGCCTCCTCCACCGCCCTTCGGGCGGTCCCCCTCCTCCGCGGGGCGGAGGAGGAGATGCCCGTGACGCTGCGTCTCCTCCTCCACACCGTGGAGGAGGGGGACCACGCGCAGCGTGGTGGAGGAGGCGACCGGGCGCCACCGTGCCCGATTTGACAACGGTATCGAGGCCGGGGTCGTACCACAGCCCGATCGCCGCCTTGCGCCCGCCGCGGATCGGAGGAGGATGGCGCGCCGCCGCACCTTCGGAGCCCCGCCTTGCCCCAGCCCGATGCCGCCCCCGTGCCGCTCCCGCCCGAGGATCCGGCCGCCACCCTCCAGGTCGCGACGACGCGCGCCGTCCCGCTGGGGCAGGTCGAGACCCGCCGCGAGCACGACCTGCTGGGCGACGCCGACGTGCCGGCCGAGGCCTACTGGGGCGTCCACACCAAGCGGGCGGTCGAGAACTTCCCCATCACGGGCGTGCCGGTCGGCCATTTCCCGGATTTCGTGCGCGCCCTGGCCCTGGTGAAGCAGGCCGCCGCCCGCGCCAACCGCCGCCTCCACCTGCTCGACGACGCCAAGGCCGCGGTCATCGACGAGGCCTGCCGCCTCATCGCCGAGGAGGGCCGCTACCACGACCAGTTCGTGGTCGACGCCGTGCAGGGCGGGGCCGGCACATCGACCAACATGAACGCCAACGAGGTCATCGCCAACGTGGGCCTGGGCCTGATGGGGCGGGCGCGCGGCGACTACGCGGCGCTCCACCCCAACGACGACGTCAACATGGCGCAGTCCACCAACGACGCCTACCCGACGGCGCTGCGGCTCGGCATCATCCTGGCCACCGCGCCGCTGGTGCGGGCGCTGGGCGACCTGTCCTTCGCGTTCCGCACCAAGGCGGTCGACTTCGCGGACATCGTCAAGATGGGCCGCACCCAGCTCCAGGACGCCGTGCCCATGACGCTCGGGCAGGAGTTCGACGCCTTCGCCGTGACGATCAAGGAGGACGTGTCGCGGCTCGGCGACCTGTCGGCCCTGTTCCGCGAGGTCAACCTCGGGGCGACCGCCATCGGCACCGGCATCAACGCCGACCCGCGCTACGCCGCCCTCGCGGTCGAGGAGCTGGCGCGGCTCTCCGGCCAGCCCATGGTGCTGGCCACCAACCTCATCGAGGCGACCTCCGACATGGGCGCCTTCGTGCTGTTCTCGGGCCTGCTGAAGCGCATCGCCGTGAAGCTGTCGAAGATCTGCAACGACCTGCGGCTCCTGTCGAGCGGGCCCCGCACGGGTCTCGCCGAGATCCGCCTGCCGCCCGTCCAGGTCGGATCCTCCATCATGCCCGGCAAGGTCAACCCCGTGATCCCCGAGGTGGTCAACCAGGTGGCGTTCCTGGTGATCGGCCACGACCTCACCGTGACCATGTGCGCCGAGGGCGGCCAGCTCCAGTTGAACGCCTTCGAGCCCACCATCGGCTATTGCGTGCTGAACTCGATCAAGGTGCTGACCGCCGCCATCGACACGCTGACCCACCGCTGCGTCGCCGGCATCGAGGCCGACCGGGCGCGCTGCGAGACGCTGGTGCAGGGCTCGATCGGCATCGTCACGGCGCTGGGCCCGGCGCTCGGCTACGAGGCGTCCTCGCGCATCGCCCGGCGGGCGCTGGCGGAGGATCGCGGCGTGGCCGAACTGGTGCTGGAGGAGGGGCTGCTCACCCCGGCCGAGCTCGACGCGCTGCTGCGCATCGAGGCCATGACGCTGCCGTCCCGCCCGAAGCGGATCCGGCCGCCGGAAGGCTAGGCAGTCGTTCCCGGCTCGACACGGCGGCGGCCGACGCCGTACCAGGGATGGAAGGCCGACTCGGCCCGAACGCAAGGTTTCGACCCGTGAAGATCACCCAGCTCACCCACCACGACCTCGACGGCTACGGCGCTTCCACGGTCGTCGGCGCCGGGGCCGAGGTGGACCGCGTCGTCCACGTGGCGCGCTACTCGGACGTCGGGCCCGTGGTGGCGGCCGAGCTGCATCGCCTGGCGCGCGCGGCCGAGCCCGAGATGCTGCTGATGACCGACCTCGGGCTCGAGCCGGTCGCCGTGACCTTCGTCAGGGACTTCGTCGCCCTGAACGCCCGCCGCGCAGCCGAGCGGCGGCACCGCCTGATCGTGCTCGACCACCACGCCTCCTCGCTCGACCAGCTCGCCGCGCAGGGGCTGGTCCCCGGGCCCGCGGCCCCGGACGGCTGGCCGGACCTGAAGGCGATCGCCACGGGCGACCCGGACGTGACCGTGATGATCGACGACACCCGCTGCGCCACCCGGCTCGCGCGGGACCACCGCGACCTTTACGCCGCGCGCGAGCCGGAGCCCGGCATAGCGGCCGCCCTGGAGGTGCTGGTCGAGGCCGTCGACGCCGTCGACCTGTGGAAGAAGGACCGGCCGATCTTCCGGCAGGCGCAGGTACTCGACGAGCTGTTCTGGGACAACGTGTCGGGCTTCGTGCCGCTCGGCCACCCCGCGCACGACCGCTTCATCGCCGAGCTGCTGCTCGGCATGGCGGCGCGCCTCGGCGGGGGCGCCAGCCCGGCCGCCATCGAGCGCGACGCCGGCACCCTGCGGGCCGGCATCGTGGACGCCATGCTGCGCGGGCAGCCGGGCGACGACCCCGAGGCCACCACGCGCATGCGGATCGCGCCGCTGCTGGCCCGCTCGCCCGAGCTCTTCGTGCGCCTCGCCACCGGCGCCAAGCTGTCCTACGGCCTCGACGCCGGCACGTTCCAGCGCGTGTCGGACGCCATCATGGCGGCGGGCGACGCCGCGCTCGTCGTCAACGTCGGGCGGTCGGGGTCGATGTCGTTCCGCTCGGTCGACGGCTCGGCCCTGGAGGCGGCGCGCAGGTTCCGCGGCGGCGGGCACCGGGACGCCGCGGGCGGGCGCCTCGCGGGAGGTGCCGTCGCGTCCCTGGCCGAGGCCGTCGCGCAGGTTTCGGCCGTGCTCGACCCGCCCAAGCCCGACCTGTCGAAGAGCCCCTTCGCGGCCCTGCAGGGCTTCAAGGCCTGAGGGACCTTTGGCCGGGCATCGAGCGCTGGCTCGCCGTCGCGGGAACGGACGGTGGAGAGCGAGGACCAGCCCCGAACCGGACTACACCTTCTTGCGGCGGCTCTGGCGGTACTGGTCGACCACGACGGCCGCCACGATGATGATGCCCTTGACGATACCCTGCACGTAGGCGTCGATGCCGATGAAGGTGAAACCTGATGTCATCACGCCCAGGATCACGGTGCCGATCACGGTGCCGGAGATGCGCCCCGAGCCGCCCGAGAGGCTGACGCCGCCGATCACGGCCGCCGCGATGGCGTCGAGCTCGTAGCCGACGCCCATGCTGGACTGCCCCGAGGCGGCGCGCGCCGAGGTGACGAGCCCGGCCAGCCCCGACAACAACCCCGCCAGCGTGTAGACCAGCATGAGGTGCCGGCGCACGTTGATGCCGCTGACCCGCGCGGCCTGCGGGTTGGCGCCGATCGCGTAGGTGAATTTGCCGTAGCGGGTGTAGCGCAGCGCCACGTGGAAGATCAGCGCCGTCACGAGGAAGATCACCACCGGCACGGCGCCCGAGCCGATCCAGGTGTAGTTGTCGGCCAGCATGGAGATGGGCTGGCCGCGGGTGTAGAGCTGCGCCACCGAGCGGGCCGTCACCATCATGCCGAGCGTGGCGATGAAGGGCGGTATGGCCGTGATGGCGATGAGGCTGCCGTTGATGAGCCCCGCGATTCCGCCGATGACGATGCCGCACACGACCGGCACCACGAAGGGCAGCCCCGTGAGGGCCGGGAACACGGCGCGGGCGTAGCCCGGCTCCTGCGCCAGGCTCGACGCCACCATGGCCGAGACCGCCAGGACGGAGCCCGACGACAGGTCGATGCCGCCCGTGATGATGACCTGCGTCACGCCGATGGCGATGAGCCCGACGATCGACACCTGCAGGATCATCACGAGGAGGCGCTGCGGGTTGCCGAGGAAGCTTTGCCCGCGCACGCTCCAGCCGAGCAGCTCGAAGAACAGCGCGATCCCGACGAGCACCAGCAGGATGCCGAGTTCGTTGGGCAGCCGCCGCCGGCCCTGCCGCCGCTGCTCGGCCACCGCGATCGCGTCGGCCAATGGTTCGGTCATGATGTCCTCCCGCTCCGCCCGCCCGTGGCCCGCCTCGTTGGGCCCGTCACGCCGCCGCCAACTGCATGATCGAGACCTGGTCGGCCTCGGAGCGATCCAGGATCCCGGTCATCCGGCCGTCGTGCATCACCGCGATGCGGTCGCTCATGCCCAGCACCTCGGGCATCTCGGACGAGATCATGATGACCGCGACGCCCCGGCCGGCGAGCCGCGAGATGAGGCGGTGGATCTCAGCCTTGGCGCCCACGTCGATGCCCCGCGTCGGCTCGTCGAGGATCAGGATCTTCGGGTCGGTGAGCAGCCAGCGGCCGATCAGCACCTTCTGCTGGTTGCCGCCGCTCAAGTTCTCGATGCGCTCGTCGAGGTCGGGCGTCTTCACCCGCATGGCGTCCTTCATCCGGTTGCACTCGGCGTCGACGGCGCCCTGAGCCACTAAGCCGCCCTTGACGTAGCGGTCCGTCAGCACGGCCATCTCCATGTTCTCCCGCACGGACAGCATGAGGAAGCAGCCGGTGTCCTTGCGGTCCTCGGTCAGGAACGCCATGCCGGCCCGCATGCCGTCGCGCGGCGAGCCGATCCTGACGGGGCGGCCGTCCAGCAGGATCTGCCCGCCCGTCGCGGGCGTCACCCCGAAGATCGTCTCGGCCACGTTGGTGCGGCCGGAGCCGACGAGGCCCGCGAGCCCGAGGATCTCGCCCCGGCGCAGGTCGAAGGACACGCCCGAGAACACCCCCTCCAGCGCCAGATCCCGAACCGACAGGATGACTTCGCCGATGGCGGCCTCCTCCTTCGGGAACATCTGTGTGATCTCGCGCCCCACCATCATCTGAATGACCTGGTCGCGGTTGAGGTCCTTGGCCGCGTGGGTGGCGATGTAGCGGCCGTCGCGGAAGATCGACACGTCGTCCGCGATCGTGAAGAGCTCGTTCATCTTGTGCGTGATGTAGACGATGCCCTTCCCCTGCGATTTCAGGTCCGCGATGATGCGGAACAGGTGGTCGACCTCGCGGTCCGTGAGGGCCGAGGTCGGCTCGTCCATGATCAGGATGTCGGATTCGTAGCTGACCGCCTTGGCGATTTCGATCATCTGGCGCGTCGCCACCGAATGGTCGCGAACCTCGGAGGTCGGGTCGACGTCGATGGCCAGGCGCCGGAACAGCTCGCGCGTGCGCCGGTTCAGCTCGCGATGGTCGACGAGGCCGAAGCGGTTGAGCGGCTCGCGCCGGATCCAGATGTTCTCGGCCACCGTCATGAAGGGCATCAGGTTCAACTCCTGATGGATCATGGCGATCCCGGCTTCGAGCGCGTCGAGCGGGGTGGCGATCTTGATGCGGCTGCCCCTCAGGCGGATCTCGCCCGTATCGGGCTGGTACACGCCCGCGATGATCTTCATCAGAGTCGACTTGCCGGCGCCGTTCTCGCCCATCAGGGCGTGGACCGTGCCGGGGCGGACGCGCAGGTTGACGTTGTCGAGCGCCACCACGCCCGGGAACTCCTTGCGGACGTTGTCGACCTCGAGGAGGTAGGGCGCTCCCGCGACCGCGCCCGACGTGCGCACGGCCTTGAACGTCGTCGGGCTCAGCATGGGCTTCCTCCGGTCGCGGGCCGCATCGGACGCCGCGCCTCGTTGTTGCGGATCATCGGCCCGGCGGCCGCGTCCTGTAAAGGGCGGGATCGCGCCGCGGCGCAGCCCCGCACCTCGTTCGCCGCGAGACCCGGCGGCGCCGGCACGCCGCCGGCGGGGGGATCAGTTCGTCATGTAGTTCTTGTAGTTGTCCTTGGTGACCTTCTCGAAGGGCACGTCCACGAAGGACGGCACCGCCTCGCCCTTGGTCAGCGACAGGGCCGCATCGACCGCGCCCTTGCCCTGGCCCTTGGCGTTCTGGAACACCGTGACGTAGAGGTTGCCGTTCTGCACCTCGTTCAGGCCGTCGGCCGTGGCGTCGATGCCGCCGATGCACATGGTCTTCGGGTCGATGCCGGCCTGCTTCAGCGCCAGGATGGCGCCGATCGCCATCTCGTCGTTGTTGGCCGCGACGCCGTTGATCTTGGTGCCCGAGGTGATCCAGTTGTTCATCAGGTCGAGGGCCTTGTTGCGGTCCCACTCGGCCGTCTGCTTCTCGACGACCTTGATGTCGGGGTGCTTGGCCACGACCTCCTCGACGTCAGCGGTGCGGTCGAGCGCGGCATTGTTGGAGAGCTGGCCCTCCATGATGACGAGGTTACCCTTGCCGTTCATGCACTTGACGAGCTCTTCGGACTCGAGCACGCCCGACACCTTCTCGTTCGAGCCCACGAAGGCGACGCCGGCCGGCAGCGTCTTGTCTTCTGGTTTCCGGTTCACGTAGACGAGCGGGATCTTAGCCGCGACCGCCAGTTGGGTCATCTTCGGCGTCGCCGAGGTGTCCACCGGGTTGACGATGATGGCGTCGACCTTCTGGGCGATGAAGTTCTGGATCTGGCTGATCTGCTTGCCGGTGTCGTCGTTGGCGTCCTCGGCCTGGATCGTCACGCCCCTGACCTTGGCCTCGGCCGTGATGGCTTCGCGCACGCTGGTCAGGAAGTTGTCGTCGAACTTGTCCATCGTGAGGCCGATCGTGGTGGCGGACGCGGCCGTGGGCAGGGCGGCGGCGCCGAGCGCGGCGGTGGCCAGCAGGGCGAGGGTCAGGCGCTTCATCGGTGTTCCTCCTTGAGATCGTCCCGGGGATCGGGACCGTCCCGGTTGTCGGGAGCGCCGGGCTTCATACCTCGGCGATGGCGGATGCGGGAGGGCTGGGGACATGTCCCCGAGCCCCAACGCCTTGATCAGGCGGCGGGCCGGTCGACCGCGCCGGAAAGGTGGGCCATGCTGTCGCGCAGGGCCGCCTCGATGTCGGGCCGCCCGTGCACCTCGGGCGCGAAGGGCTCGAAGGACACGGGGCCGGCGTAGCCGGCCGCGCGGAGCGCCCGGACCTGGCCGACGTTGTCGATGAGGTCCTGGGCGTCGACCAGCACGCGGTGGGGATCGCGCATCCGCTCGACGCCCACCGCCGGGTCCACGACGCCCGACACGTGGACGAGGCCCGTCATCTCGGGGAACAGCTCCGTTTCCCCGGCGACGTGGTGGTGGAACGTGTCGTGCACGAGCTTGAACGTGCCGGCGCCGTCGACGGCCCGGATGGCGTCGACCGCTTCGCGCTTGGTGCGCAGCGAGCATTCCGCGAAGCCGAGCGGCTCGACGAGGCCCATGACGCCGGCCCCGGCCAGCAGGGGCTTCAGGGCCGCCAAGGCGTCCCGCAGCCGACCGAGCCGCTCGTCGTCGGAAGCCGCGTAGGCGGCGTCGTTCAGCGGGCACATGACGATGGCCTCGGCGCCGCAGGCCGCCGCATAGTCGATCAAGCGGCGCGCCTGCCCGGCCCGCTCCCCGTCCCACATGTTGAACGGGTAGAGGGCGTTGATGCTGACGATGTGCGCGCCCGCGCGCGCCGCCTCGACCTTCACTTCGCCAGGCGGAGTGCCGTCCGAGATGGCCGTGCCGTCGATGTCGTTGCGGATCTCGACCGCGCCGACGCCGAGCCGCCGGGCCAGCGCCAGGAAGTCCCGCAGGCCGAGGCGCGGGGCCGCCATGTGGTTCAGCGCGAACGGGATGGGCGTCACGTCGTATCCTGTCGAGGGCCGGGCGGAGCAGCGCTCCGCGAGGTGCGGCCATCGCCGCAGCGTGAGTCAGGATCGGACGGGCCGGAGCCGGCCCCTTCTCCCCGGATCGCGTCTTGGAGCAATCCGATCGTTATTCGTTCTTGATGGAATGCTTATTCCAATGTTGATCCCCCGTCAACCGGCCGCTCGCCGCTGAACCGCGCTTCAGCCGAAGGGCACGATCCTGTTGTCGACGTCGTGGCCGATGTCGGCGCGGCCGAGCCAGGGGATGCCGGAGCGGGCGCACCAGAAGCGCGTCACCTCCTCCTCGTCGAGGCCGAAATCCGGGTCGTTCGGCGGGATCGCGCTGCAGCGCCCGAGCCGGATGCCGGCGACACGGCGGATCCCCGGGTTGCCGGTCACGTGGAACAGCGCGCGATCGATGCGGTACATGTGCTCGGACACCTCCTCCAGCATCAGCACGTGGCCGTCGAGGTCGGGCTGGAGCGCCGTGCCGAGCAACTGGCTCAGGATGGTGATGTTGAAGGCCGCGCACCTTTGGCCCGGCACGACCGACGGCTCCAGCGCGTCGCGGGCGCCCTCGACGAGCCAGCGCAGCGCCCGGGCCGCGGCGCGCTCGCCGCCCTGGCGCATCACGTCCTGCGCCACGGGGCCGTGGGCGACGCGCGTGAAGCCCGCGCCGTACAGCAGGCCGTGGCTGAAGTCGACGTATTTGA
>CAXTFP010000071.1:0-10115 GCA_964243135.1 uncultured Lichenihabitans sp. | reverse complement strand
CGCCGAGGGTCGACGCGGCCCGGGCCGTCCCGTTGCCGGAGGCCGTGCCGACGGCGAGCCTCGCGGGCGACGTGCCCCTGCCCGAGCCTTCGCCCCTCGTGGAAGGCGTGCCGCTGCCGGAGCCGCGCCCGCCCGTGCTGCGCGGCCCGACGGATCGCTCGCCGCCGCGGGTGCCCGCGCGCCAGATGGCGCGGCACGATCTCGCGGCCACGCCGTCGGCCGTCCCGGCCGACAACCGGGGCTTTCTGGAGAAGTTCTTCGGCATGCTGCGGCCGTCGGGACCGGCCCTCGCCTATGCGGCACCCGAGGACGGCCTGCTCGGCAACACCCGCAACGCCGTCGTCGACCCGGCGCTGCCCCACGATCGGTGGACCGCCGTCTACGACATCTCGGCCCACACCGTTTACATGCCGGACGGCACGCGGCTGGAGGCGCATTCGGGCCTGGGCGACCTGCTGGACGACCCGCGCCACGTCGACGCCCGCAACCGCGGCGCCACGCCGCCCCACCTCTATGACCTGCAACTGCGCGAACAGCCGTTCCACGGCGTCCAGGCGCTGCGCCTCAACCCCGTCGGCGGCAGCGGCGTCTTCGGCCGCACCGGGTTGCTGGCTCACACCTACATGCTCGGCCCGAAGGGCGATTCGAACCGCTGCGTCTCGTTCAGGGACTACAGGAGTTTCCTGCAAGCCTATACCAGCGGACAGGTGAAGCGGCTGGTCGTCGTGGCCGGTCTCAACTGAACGGCAGCGGGCCTCGTACGGGACGGTGTCGCGGGGCCGGTGCGGTGCCGGTTGCAGGGATCGAACCCGCGACCCCCTGATTACAAATCAGGTGCTCTACCAACTGAGCTAAACCGGCATTGTTAGTATTTTAGCCATCGCCCGACGCCTGACAATGAAAATCCCGAGCAGCGAGATCGGCACCTCCGGCATCCCGTCAGCAATGGAGGTTTGTCGTCCGTCGGCCGAGCCCGCGGCCGAGCGCCACGCCGACGGCTGATTCACTCGCCCTCGTCTTCCGTCTCGGCCGGCGGCACGAGCCCTTCGAGGCCGCGCAGGAGGTCCTCCTCCGTCATGCGGTCGAACTGGATGTCGGGGCTGACCCCAGGGTCGGCGAGGTTGCCGGCGGAGGCCGCCGACGGGGTCGTCATGGCGGGGACCGCCTCGGGCTCGGGCTCATCGACCTCGACGTGCTTCTGCAGCGAGTGGATCAGGTCCTCGCGCATGTCCTCGGGGGCGAAGCGCTCGTCGGCGATCTCGCGCAACGCCACGACGGGGTTCTTGTCGTTGTCGCGGTCGATCGTGATGGGGGAACCGGAGGAGATCAGCCGGGCCCGGTGGCTGGCCAGCAGGACCAGATCGAAACGGTTCTCGACCTTGTCGATGCAGTCTTCCACGGTGACGCGCGCCATGATGTGTCCTTTCGAGAGCGGCCGAGGGGATGCTTGAGCCTGGGGTTAGCTCTTGGGGCCATCGGGCGCAACCCCGCCGCGTCGTTTTGCACTTGACGCGGGCTGATCCGCCGGGGCAGCCGAGACACCTCCGGATGGCGTCCACAATCTGGGCATCGACGCCTTGGCGCCGCCGGAAAAAACTCCAGATGTCAGCGCTTGTCATGACGGGTGCGTGACGACCGCACGCCGATCCTCACGATATCATGCAGCGGGAGATGCGTTGCCTCCGAGGCTCCGACAGCGATGTCCGGATCTCGGCGGCACCGAACCTGCCGTCCAGTCTGGGGCCGATGGCATGGGACATCGGCAACTCCGGCGACGGATCGACGACTTGATAGATTGATAGAGTATCACACGTATGGCTGATCAAGAACGGACCGCCCTCTTCATCGACGGCGCCAACCTTTACGCGACCGCGAAGACCCTCGGCTTCGACATCGATTACAAGAAGCTGCTGCGGGAGTTCCAGAGCAAGGGCCGACTCATCCGCGCCTTTTACTATACCGCTCTCGTCGAGGATCAGGAATATTCATCGATTCGGCCCCTGATCGATTGGCTCGATTATAACGGCTACGCGGTCGTCACCAAGCCCACGAAGGAGTTCGTGGACTCCATGGGACGACGCAAGGTGAAGGGTAACATGGACATCGAGCTGGCGGTCGACGCCATGGAGATGGCCGAGAACCTCGACCACATGGTGCTGTTCTCCGGCGACGGCGATTTCCGATCCCTGGTCGAAGCCGTGCAACGCAAGGGCGTGCGGGTGTCAGTCGTGTCGACCATCAACACGCAACCTCCGATGATGGCGGACGAGCTCCGCCGGCAGGCCGACGAGTTCATCGACCTCGTGCACCTCATCGCCAAGGTCGGCCGCGAGGGCGAGCGGACCGAGCGGACGCCGCGCGCAGGGGACAGGCGGGCCGCGGTGCAGAGCCACGCGCCGGCCCACGAGGACGACGGCGTCCCGACCTCGTGATCGGCGTCACGGCGGCGGGTGTGGCGGGGGTCGGGCCGGCCGAGCCCGCCCCGGACTGCCCGCTCTGCCCGCGGCTCGTCGACTTCCGCCAAGCCTGCCGGGTGCGGGATCCCGCAGGCTACAACGCGCCGGTCCGCTCCTTCGGGCCTGCCGCGGCGCGGCTGCTCATCGTGGGGCTCGCGCCCGGTCGCGACGGCGCCAACCGCTCGGGCCGGCCCTTCACGGGGGATTGGGCGGGCGACCTGCTCTACGAGACCCTGGGTCTCTACGGCTTCGCTTCGGGGCACTACGACGAGCGTCCGGACGACGGCTTGGCGCTCGTCGACTGCATGGTCACCAATGCCGTGCGCTGCGTGCCGCCCGCCAACAAGCCGGTGCCGGCCGAGATCGCCACCTGCCGCGCCTTCCTCGTCCGGCGCATCGCGGATCTGCCCGACCTCGAAGCGCTCGTGGTCCTGGGTCGCATCGCCCACGAGAGCGTGATGCGGGCCCTGGGCCAGCGCCTCGCCGCCGTGCCGTTCGGACACGGGCGACATCACGACCTCGCCTCCGGGGGGCGTTCCCTGCGGGTCTTCGACAGCTATCACTGCTCGCGCTACAACACGAACACGGGCCTGCTCACGACCGCGATGTTCCGCGCCGTGTTCGCCGAGGTCCGCGCCTTCCTGGACGCGGGCTGAGCCGCCTCAGCCCCGGTCGCGCAGCACGCGCGACTTTTCGCGGTTCCAGTCGCGCTCCTTCTCGGTCGCGCGCTTGTCGTGCAGCTTCTTGCCGCGGCCGATCGCCAGCGTCAGCTTGGCGCGGCCCTTGTCGTTGAAGTAGACGCGCAGCGGCACCAGCGTCATGCCCTCCCGCTCGACGCCCTGGGCGAGACGCGCGATCTCGCGCGCCTTCATCAGGATCTTGCGGGGCCGCTTCGGCTCGTGGTTGTAGCGGTTGCCGTGGCCGTATTCGGGGATGGTGGCGTTGATGAGGAACAGCTCACCCTTCTCGGCCGAGGCGTAGCTTTCCGCGATCGTCGCCTTGCCGGACCGCAGCGACTTGACCTCGGTCCCGGTCAGCACGAGGCCCGCCTCGTAGACGTCGCCGATCTCGTAATTGTAGCGGGCTCGGCGGTTGTCGGCCACGACCTTGTAGTTGGTTTCGTCCTTGGCGGCCAAAGCGGGACCCGTTCTTCCTGTCGCGTGCGCGTCGGCGAGCGTTCACCCGCCTGTCGGGGTCCGCTCAGCCGTTCGTCAGCCCTGCATGAACCATCGCACGGTCCAGGAGGTTCCGGGCCGCCTCGGAGGCCGGCACCATGGGCGAGCGCAGCTCGTCGCGCATCATGCCGAGCCGCGACAGGGCGTATTTCGGGCCGGCGGGGCTCGGGTCGGCGAACATGGCGGCGTGGAGCGGCACGAGCCGGTCCTGAAGCTCCAGCGCCGTGCGGTAGTCGCCGCCGAGCGCCGCGGTTTGGAGCGCCGCGCAGAGGCGGGGCGCCACGTTGGCCGTGACCGAGATGCAGCCGTGGCCGCCCGCCGCGAGATAGGCCAGCGCCGTCATGTCCTCACCGCTGAGCTGGATGAAGTCGGGGCCGAGCGCGTGACGCTGCATCGACACGCGGGCGAGATTGCCGGTCGCGTCCTTCACGCCGGCGATGTTGTCGAGCTCGTAGAGGCGCTGCATCGTCTCGACGCTCATGTCGACGACCGAGCGCGGCGGGATGTTGTAGATGATGATCGGGATGCCGACGGCGTCGTTCACCGCCTTAAAGTGACGGTAAAGGCCCTCCTGGCTGGGCTTGTTGTAGTAGGGCGTCACCACCAGCACGGCGTCGGCGCCGCTCCGCTCGGCGTGGCGTGCCAGCGACACCGCTTCCGCCGTGTTGTTGGAGCCCGCGCCGGCGATGACCGGCACGCGGCCCCGCGCCTCGGCGATGCACACCTCGACGACGTGCATGTGCTCGTCATGCGTGAGGGTCGGGCTTTCGCCCGTGGTGCCGCAGGGCACGAGGGCATGCGAGCCCTGGCCGATCTGCCAGTCGACATGCGCCCGGAAGGCGGGCTCGTCGAAGGCGCCGTCCTTGAACGGGGTGACGAGCGCCGGGGCCGATCCCCTGAATGTCGCAGCCATGGGGTGTTCCGCAACTCTCGCGTTGACATCGGCCCCCACGCCTCAGCCCCATGCACGCCGCATTTCGATGGCTGGTGAAGGTGCGGGACGCTTTAGCGCGCGCGGAGAGGCGTGAAAAGGCTTTTACTGAGTGGCGATGCGGACTTGCGACGCCGCTTCATGGTTTAGGGTCCGTAAAGCTCACGCGTGCAGCATCGATCGCATGATCTCGTCCGATCCCCCGACGACTTGGTGAGTGCATGGCGTACAAGCGTATGCGGGCCGCCCTGATGGGCGGCGCGGGCCTGGCCTGCGCGGCCGCCGCCCTCGTCCCCTCGGTGAGGCAGGCCGCCGACAGGCCGCCGCAGCGCTGTCTCACCGTGCCGCGCTCACCGCCCAGGCGCTGCTGCGCCCCGGCGCGGGGCTGGCCGACGGACGAGTGTCGCTCAAGACGGCGCTGCGGGCCTCGCCCATCTCGCCCGGCAGGTTGCGGGTGCTCGCGGACGCCATGGGCTCGACCGGGCCGCGGCCGGCCGGCGCCGACCCCGCGCAGCCCGGCCCCGGCGACATCAGCGTGCCGGCCCCGACCGCCACCGAGCTCGGCGCACCCCCCGGACCCTCGGCGGCCGTCAAGGACCCCGACGCACCGCTGCTGCGGCAGGCCATCGAGGCCTACCGCCGCAACGACCTCGCGGGCGGTGACGCCGCGGCCCGCGGCCTTCAGAATCCGCTGATGCGCCTCACCGCCGAATGGTCGGCCGTGCGGCTCGACTCGCACCTCGTCGGACTCACGCGGCTCGACGCCTTCGCGGCCGCCCACCCGGACTGGCCGGCCCTGCCCTGGGTGTCCCGGCGCATCGAGGAGGCGGTCGCGGCCACGCGGGATCCAGCCGTGATCGAGGATCGGCTCGGACGCGCGCCGCCGAACACCGTCGCGGGCCGCCTCGCGCTGGCCCAGGCGGAACGCGGCCTCGGCCACGCCGACCGCGCCGTGCCCCTCGCCCATGCCCTGTGGCGCGACGACGGCCTGTCGCCCTGGCAGGAGGCGACGCTCGCCCACGACTTCGCCGACGTGATCGGACGCGACGACCACCTCGTTCGCGCCGAGCGCTTCCTGTACAAGGAGAAGGTCGCGGCCGGCCTCCGGGAAGCGGCGCTGGCCGGCCCCGACGTTCTGGCGCTCGCCAAGGCGCGGGCCGCCGTGATCAACAACTCGAGCCTCGCCGACGCGGCGATGGCGGCGGTGCCGAAGTCCCTGCAGTCGGACCCGTTGCTCGTCTTCTCCCGTGCGCAGCGGATGCGGCGCGCGAACCGCCCCGAGGAGGCCGCCGACCTCCTGCTGTCGGTGCCGCGCGACGCCCCCGTCCTCGACGGCGACGAGTGGTGGACCGAGCGCCGCATCGTGGCCCGCAAGCTCCTCGACCTCGGCGACCCTCGCAAGGCGCTGCGGCTCTGCGCCGAGGTCGCGCCCGCGAGCCCCGCCTCGAAGATCGAGGCGGCGTTCCACGCCGGCTGGATCGCGCTGCGCTTCCTGGGCGACCCGAAGGCCGCGGCGCCGCAGTTCGACGCCATCGCGCGCATCGCCGAGACGCCGATCTCGAAGAGCCGCGCCGCCTACTGGCAGGGCCGCACCGCGGAGGCGCTGGGCGATGGCGACGGGGCGCAACGGCGCTACGCCGAGGCCGCCGACTATCCCATCACCTTCTACGGCCAGCTCGCCGCGGCCCGCCTCGGCCGGGGCGAGCTCGCGCTCCGCTCCGTGCCGGCCGCCGCGGGCGAGGCGCGGAGCGAGTCGGTGCGGGTAGCCGAGGTCCTGTACGGCCTCGGCCTGCGCGACTTGGCCCTGCCGCTCGCCCTCGACATCGGCCGGGCGGAGCCGTCGGAAGCCCAGGTGGGCGCGCTCGGCGAGGTGCTGGAGCGCAACCGCGACGCCTGGGCGACCCTGTCGGTCGGCAAGGCCGCGACGCAGCGCGGGCTCGCGCGCGACGACACCGCCTTCCCGACCTTCGGCATCCCGAACTTCAACCCGCTGCCGAACTCGGCCGACCTGTCGGTCGTCTACGCCATCGCCCGGCAGGAAAGCGAGTTCGACCCGAGATCGCTGTCCTCGGCCCGCGCCAAGGGCCTGATGCAGATGATCTCCTCGACGGCCCGCAGCACGGCGAGCCGCGCCGGTGTGGCCTACGACGACGGGCGCCTGTCGAGCGACCCAGCCTTCAACGCGCAGCTCGGCGCCGCCCACCTCGGCACCCTGCTCGACGAGCAGAACGGCTCCTACGTCCTGACCTTCGCGGCCTACAATGCCGGCGGCAAGGCCGTGCGCGACTGGATCGCGGCCTACGGCGACCCCCGCAAGCCGGGGGTCGACGTGGTCGACTGGATCGAGCGCATTCCGTATTCGGAGACGCGCAACTACGTGCAGCGCGTGATGGAGAACCTGCAGGTGTATCGCGCCAAGCTCGGGCATCCCACGATGCTGCTGGTCGGCGCGGAACCGCCGGCGCCCGTCCGCAAGGGGACTTGAGGGACCGCGGCGATGGGCGATGCCGATCACACGAGCCGCTTCGCGAGGTCCGCTGACGGGCTGCGCCTGCACTACCGCGACGTCGGCCGCGCCGCGGCGGGCGCCGCGACTGTCGTCTGCCTGCCCGGCCTGACCCGCACGGCCGATGACTTCGACGTGCTGGCGGCCCACCTGTCCGGCGGCGGCGCGGAGGGGCCGCCGCGCCGCGTGCTGTCGCTCGACTATCGCGGCCGCGGCGGCTCGGACCACGACGCTGACCCGAGCCACTACAGTGTCCCGGTCGAGGCCGGCGACGTGATGGCCGTGATGGCGGACGCGGAGGTCGAGGAGGCGGTGTTCGTCGGCACATCGCGCGGCGGGCTCATCACCATGGTCCTGTCCACCGTCAGGCCCGGGATGATCCGCGGCGCGGTGCTGAACGACATCGGCCCCGTGCTGGAGCCGTCGGGCCTGGACCGCATCCGCGGCTATGTCGGCAAGCTCCCGTCCCCGCAGAGCTGGGCTGACGCGGTCGCGACGGTCCAGGGCTACGCGGCCCCGCAGTTCACAGGCCTGTCGGCGGAGGATTGGCTCTACTTCGCCCGGACCACCTTCGCCGAGCGCGACGGCATCCTCGCGGGCCGCTACGACCCGGCCCTGGCGGAGGCCCTACGCGACCTCGACGTGGCGGATCTGCCGACGCTGTGGCCGCAGTTCGAGGGCCTGTCGGGCGTGCCGCTCCTGGTGATCCGCGGGGAGAACTCGGATCTGTTGTCCGAGGCGACCGCGGCCGAGATGGTCCGGCGCCACCCCAAGGGCGCCCTGTTCACCGTGCCGGGCCAGGGCCACGCGCCGCTGCTGCACGACAGCGCGACGCTGGAGCGCATCGCGGCTTTCGTGCGCCGCTTCGACGGCGTGGGACGCGCCCTGCCCGAAGCCTAGGCGGCTCGCAGGGTGAGCCCTGACAAAAGGTCGTCAGGGATAGGGTCGGTAGGGGTTCGCGCCGTTGCAGGTGTGCGGATAGCCGTAGCGCTCGGACAGGCTCGGGTTGCAGCGGTTCAATGCGTGGAAGCGGCTTCGGGCGAGGAGGCGACGCAGGGCCAGCCTCGGCCTGCGGGAGACGAGCCGACCACCGCGCAGATTCCCGATCCCACGCAGGCTTCCAGTCCCGCGCAGCCCGCCGGCCGCCGGCGCCGCCGCGACGCCCCGCCCGATCACCGGTCCCGGCTGGCCTTCGAACGGCCCGGCGGTGCGGCCGAGCCCCGCCGCGGGGGCCGTCAGGCCGCCCCGCAGGCCACCGCCGCGGGGATGGAACATGTCCGCACCGGCCCTGGCTCCCCCGAAGCCACCCCGTGCGCCTCCGAAGCCTCCGCGACCGCCGCCCATGCCCCCGCCCAAGCCACCGCCGTGTCCGCCGCCCCCACCGCCGTGACCACCCCCGCCGCCGCCGGCAGCGTTGGACGTGACGGTGCCGACAGGAAGGCCCACGCAGAGGGCCAGAGCCAGGGTCGCGGCGAACCGCAGGGAGCGGGGTTTGTCTCTCATCGGGTCCATCACATCGATTCCGTCGAACTCGCCCTCATCTCGAACGGCCCCGTGCCGGGGAGCGTTCCGATCCGCTCCCGCGTTGCGCGACGCAAGGTGACGCAGGCCGGCCCGACTGCGGCGTGGATCCCGCGGCTTCCGCAGAGCGGCCCGCCTCCCTATAGTGGGGTAGGCTCGGGAGCGGACATCGGGACGGCATGGCGGCGGAAGGGATCACGCTGAAGCTCGGCACGCGGGGCAGCCCCCTGGCGCTCGCCCAGGCGCAGGAGACGCGGGCGCGCCTCGCCGCCGCCCACGGCTGGGCCGAGGAGCGCGTGCAGGTTGTCGTCATCCGCACCACCGGCGACGCCATCCAGGACCGCGCCCTGTCGGAGGCCGGCGGCAAGGGGCTGTTCACCAAGGAACTCGACGCCGCGCTGACCGCGGGCGGCATCGACCTCGCGGTGCATTCCGCAAAAGACCTGCCGACCCGTCTTCCGGACGAAATCGTCATCGCCGGCTACCTGCCGCGCGAGGACGCGCAGGACGCCTTCATCTCGGGCGACGGCTCCCGCCTCCTCGATCTGCCGCCGCACGCCGTCGTCGGCTCGGCCTCGCTGCGGCGCCAGGCGCAGCTGCGCCGGCTGCGGCCGGACCTCGACGTGAGATTGCTGCGCGGCAACGTGGAGACCCGGCTCCGCAAAGTCGAGAGCGGCGAGTTCCACGCCACGCTTCTCGCCGTGGCGGGGTTGAAGCGCCTCGGCCTGACCGGGCGCATCACCGAGCGGCTCGACGCGCGCGACTTCCTGCCCGCGGTCGGCCAGGGCGCGATCGCCCTGACGACGCGCCGCGGCGACGCCGCCACGGCCGACCTCCTCGCCCTCCTCCTCGACCGTGACACGGGCTTGGCCCTCGCCTGCGAGCGCGCCTTTCTGGCGGTGCTGGACGGGTCCTGCCGCACGCCCATCGCGGGCCACGCGCGGGTCGACGGCGTCCAGATCAGCTTCCGCGGGCTCGTGCTGGCGGAGGACGGCTCGGACGCGGTGGAGACGCTGGCGCACGGGCCGCTCGACGCGGCTGAAGTCACCGGGCGCGACGCCGGGCACGACCTCGTGGCGCGGGCGCCGGCTCGCCTGCTGGCGCCGTTTCGCGTCGGGCACTGATCGCGCCCGATGTACGTCCTCGTCACCCGCGCCGAGGCGGATGCCGCGCGCACGGCCGGGGCGCTGGCGCGGCTCGGCCACGAGGCCGTGATCGCACCCGCGCTCGCCATCGCGCCGCGCTTCCTCACCCCGCCGACACGCCGCCCCGACGCGCTCCTCGCCACCAGCCGCCACGCCTTCGCGGCCCCGCTGCCTGAGGAGATGGGGCGCGGCGCGCCCGTCTTCGCGGTCGGGGAGCATACGGCCGAGGCGGCCCGCGCGGCCGGGTTCCGGGACGTGCGGGTCGGCGCCGGCGACGGCGCGGGACTGGCGCCGCTCGTGATCCTCACCCTGCCCCGCCCCGCCACCCTGCTCTACCTCGCGGGACGCGACCGCAAACCCGAGGTCGAAGCGGCGCTCGGG
>CAXTFP010000070.1:0-10140 GCA_964243135.1 uncultured Lichenihabitans sp. | reverse complement strand
ACCTTCGACATCTTGAGGCCGAAGGCGATGTTGTCGCGCACGCTCATGTGGGGGAACAGCGCGTAGCTTTGGAACACCATGGACACTTGGCGCTTGGCCGGCTCGGCGTCGGTGACACGCGCCCCGTCGATGAAGACGTCGCCGCCCGACACCTCCTCCAGCCCGGCGATCATGCGCAGCAGCGTCGACTTCCCGCAGCCCGAGGGGCCGACGAAGACCACGAACTCGCCCTTCTCGGCCGAGATGTCGACGCCGCGGATGATGCTGACCGCGCCGAAGCGCTTCTCGATGCCCTGGAGCCGCAGGTAGCTCATCGTGCCGTCCCGGCGAGAGGGGAGAAGGTCATGGGGTTCATGCGCTCTTTCGGGTTGGTCGCTGCCCCTCTCCGTTCATCCCCGCGCAGGCGGGGATCCAGCGCCAGGAGGCGGCCGAAGGCCGACATGCCGACCTCGCGGGCTGGGCACGATGCCGTTGCAGAATGAGGGCGGCCTTCGGCCAGACGTTCCACGCTGGATCCCCGCCTGCGCGGGAATGAGCGGATGGGGGCACCCGGACGAGCGCATGCATGCCATCTCACTTGGTGGCCCCCATGGTGAGGCCGCGGACCATGTGGCGCGACACGAGCAGCGCGAAGAAGGTGACGGGTAGGACGATGACGGTGCCGGTCGCCATGATCTTGCCCCAGGGCAGTTCGTAGCCCGACATGAAGCTCGTCGCGACCACGGGCGCGGTCTGCACGTCGCGGCGCGTCAGCACCAGGGCGTAGAGCAGCTCGTTCCAGGAGAAGATGAAGCCGAAGATGGCCGAGACCGCGATGCCGGGCAGGCCCAGCGGCAGGTAGATCCGCCAGAACACGTCGAACTGGGTCGCGCCCTCCAGCCGCGCCGCCTCCTCGAGCTCCTTCGGGATCGAGCGGAACTGGTCGGTGGCGATCCACACCACGAGCGGCAGAATAAAGGTGATGTAGACCAGGATCAGCACGAGGTGGGTGTCGAGGAGGCCGAGGTTGCGGGCCAGGATGTAGATCGGCAGGGCCAGGACGATGGGGGAGATGAAGCGGTTCGAGATGAACCAGAACCACAGGTCCTGCTTGCCGCGGAAGTCGTAGCGGGCGAGCGCGAAGGCCGCGGGCGTGCCGAGCGCCACCGAGAGCGCGGTGGAGCACAGCGCCACGATGAGCGAGTTCACCACGGCGTTGACGACCTTCTGGTCGGCGAAGACCTCGGCGTAGTTGCCGAGCGTCGGGCTGAACAGCCAGACGGGCGGCGAGGCCAGGAGATCGGCCTGCGCCTTGAAGGACGACGACACCATCCAGTAGAATGGAAAGACCGTGGCCGCGAAGACGAGCAGCAGGCCCGCGCCGTGCAGCAGGCGGCCGAAGGCGCGCGACGACATCACTCGATCTCCCGGTAGAAGAAGCGGATGTAGAGCCGCGCCAGCACGACCGTGATGACGAGCAGCAGCAGCGCCTGGGCCGAGGCGACGCCGAGATCGAAGACCCGGAAGCCGACGCGCTGGATATAGATCGAGATCAGGTCGGTGGCGGCGCCCGGCCCCCCGCGCGTCATGGTGAAGACCACGTCGAAGAGCTTCAGCACGTCGGCCGAGCGCAGGATCAGCATGGCCGTGAAGCCGGGCAGGAGGTAGGGCAGCTGCACTTCCCGCAGCAGCGCCCACTTGCTGGTCGTCTCCAGCCTCGCCGCCTCCTCGATCTCGACCGGCACCATGGACAGGCCGGACAGGAAGATCAGGGCACAGAAGGGCGTCCACTGCCAGATGTCGGTGATGCAGATGGCCGCGAAGGCCCCGTGGACGTCGCCGAGCCAGTCGAAGGGCTGGAAGCCGAACAGGCCGATGAGGCTGTTGGCGACGCCGAAGTCGCGGTTGAAGATCAGCCGCCCGAGCAGCCCCACCACTGCGTAGGTGGTGGCGAGCGGCACCACCAGGGCCACGCGCGTCAGGGCGCGCAGGAAGTCGAGCCCCGGCCGGTGCAGCAGCAGCGCCACGCCGAGGCCGAAGGCGATCTCGAAGGGCAGGGCCACGCAGAAGAACGAGGCCGTGCGGCCGAGCGTTTCCCAGAAGGTCGGGTCGGTCAGCACCTGCGCGTAATTGGCGAGGCCCACGAAGGGGAAGCCGTCGCGCGTGCGGGTGAGGTTGTACTGGCGCAGCGAGGTGACAAGGGCGAAGAGCGTCGGGTAGATGCCGATCGCGAACAGCGCCACCACGGCGGGCGCCAGGAACCACAGGGGCGTGAACCGGCCGTAGCCGAGGTTGCGGCGGGCCGGGGTCGGGGCGGTTCGGTCTGTCAAATTCGGGTCCGGGACTGGTGCAGGTGGGGCCGGTCTTGGGGCCGTCAGAGTGGGATCGATCGGCCGGTCCGCACCCGGTCCACCTCCTCCACCGCCCTTCGGGCGGTCCCCCTCCTCCGCTCCGCGGAGGAGGAGACGGTGCCGCGCCCTGTCCTCCTCCACACCGTGGAGGAGGGGGACCGCGCGGAGCGCGGTGGAGGAGGTCGGGCGGGTGCCGGAGACGGTGGAACCCGCCCGGCGGTCCCCGGTCAGATCACTGCAGCAGCTTCTTCTTGCCGTCGTAATAGCCTTCCTTCTGCAGGAGGGCCTCCATGCGGGTGCCGATGTCCTTCGAGCCCTGCTCGACCGACACCTCGCCCAGCATCATCTTGGAGCCGAACTCGGCCACGATCTCCGAGATGGCCGGCCAGGCCGGGAAGCGCGGGCGGAACTCCGGCACGCCCTTCTGCCAGGACGCCACCATGGGCTCGACGAACTTGTAGGAGGCCTTGATGGTCGGGTCCTCGTAGACGGCGGAGCGGCCCGACACGCCGCCGGCCTCGACGTAGGGCTTGGCGATGGCCTCGGAGGTGGCCCACTGGATGAAGATCCAGGCGGCCTTCTGCTCCTTCTCGGGGGCCTGGGACGTGACCGCGAGCGAGAAGCCGCCGAGGGCGGGCAGCCGTCCCGCGGGGCCCGCCGGCTCGGGCGCCACGGCGAGGCAGTCGCCGAGCTTGGACGTCTTGGGGTCCGTCAGCGTCGAGTAGAAGGCCGACCACTCGGTGATCATCGCGACCTGGCCCTGGGCCAGGCCGTTGACGGCTTCGGCGTGGTCCCAGCTCACGATGCCGGGCGGCATGTCCTTCATCAGCGCCTGCCGGTCCTTCAGGCCCTTCTGGCTGTCGGCGCTGAGCAGGTTCGAGTGGAAGTCCTTGTCGAGCAGCGAGCCGCCGAACGGCCACAGGAAGCGCATGAAGCTGTCGGCCGACTGGGTTTCACCGCGGAGCGATTGCAGCGCGTAGCCGTATTGCTTCTTGGCGGGGTCGGTGAGCTTGGGCGCGTAGGTGTTCATCAGCGCGTCCCAGGTTTCGGGCGGCTTGTCGAAGCCGGCGTCCTTCAGCATGCACTTGTTGTAGAACAGCAGGCCCGAGTAATTGTCGAAGGGCAGGCCGTAGGTTTTGCCGCCCCAGCTCCCGAAGGCGTCGAGCAGCAGCGGGAAGAACCCCTTGAGGTTCAGGTTCGGGTCGGTGATCGCGCTGTCCTGGGCGAACTTGTCGATCGGCTGAATCCAGCCGTTCTCGGCATATTCGCCGATCCACACGAGGTCGACCAGCGCGATCGACAGGTCGCCCTGGCCGTTGAAGTTCAGGACTTCCTTCTCGCGGGTGTTCTCGTAGGGGACGATCTCGTAGTTGACCTTGATGCCGGTCTGCTTCTCGAACTCGGGCAGGAGCTTGATGATGGCGCGGTAACCCGGCCGGTCGAGGAAGATGACGTGGAGCTCAGTGCCCTTGTAGGGCGCGGCCGCCTTGGCGATGTCCCAGGCCTCGGCCCGGGCGCCCGCGGGCGCGATCGCCGCCGTCGACAGGGCCAGCGCCAGGGCCGCGACGGTGTTCCTCAACGTCCTCATGTTCCATCTCCCCTTGACCGATCATGTGCGTCGATCTCGGGGCGAGTTTAGACGGGGCCGGGCCGCGGTCTAGCGGCCGCGATGCAGTCGACCGATGATCCTTTGCATTGTGCAATGCAGCATCACCTTGGCGATGCCGGCCCTCCCGCAAGAGAGCATCACGGGGCTTCGATGGGCACCGCCGGCGTGAGCCTCCTGTTGCGGGCGAGCCGGCGATAGGCCGAGGGCGTCAGCCCGCGCTGGAGGCGGAACACGCGGTTGAAGTTCGACACATTGCCGTAGCCCACCTCGAAGCACACGTCCGTGACGGGCATCTCGGTCTCCGACAGGAGCTTGCAGGCGTGGCCGACGCGCAGCCGCGCCACGTAATCCGTGAAGCTGTTGCCGCTGTTCCGCTTGAAGAAGCGCGAGCAGGCGCATTCGCTCATGCCGACGTGGCGCGCGAGGTCGCTCAGGCGGATGTCGCGGCGGAAGTTCTCCACCACGAAGGCCAGGGCCGCGCCGGCGGCGTCGCGGCTGCGGCAGTCGGTGTCGGGCGCGAAATGCTCGGACGACAGGACGTGGCACTCGCGCCCCGCGGCCAGCACCTGGAGCAGTTGCAGGAACAGCGCCAGCCGCTCGAGGCCGCCGGCCCGGCCCATGGCCTCCATGACCTCGGCGCCGCGGCGGCGGGTCTCGCCGTGGAAGGCGAGGCCGCGTTCCGCCGCCAGCAGGAGGCCGTCGACCCCCGCCACCTCCGGCAGGACCGCGGCGGCGCGGCGGAGGCGGTCGGGGTGGAACTGCACCACGATGTCGCGCCCGCGGATCGTCTCGCCCGGCTCCGTGGGCGTGACCCAGTCGTGCGGCAGGCCCCCGCCGACGATGGCGAGGTGGCCGGGCTCGAAGGAGCCGACGTGATCGCCGATGAGGACCACGCCCGAGGCGTTGCGGACGAGGTGGATCTCGACCTCCGGGTGCACGTTCCACACGTTGCGCTCCCAGGGATAGTCGTCGCAGCGCCACAGAAAGGTTTCGGCCTCCCCGGTCACGACGTGCTCGAAGACGGGGGACCGCCGCGGCTGTCGCCCGCCGGTCCCGCAGCCCCGCGCCGCTCCCTCCGGCCCACGCCCCGTCACGCCGTCCTCCCCCGGTCCGTCCCGACCTTTTGAGCGCGAGTGTGGACGCGATTCGGCGGGAGATCCAGCTTCAGATGAAGGCCGAGGACATGGCCGGCGCCTCGTCGAGCGCGTGCGCGATGACGTCGAGCGCGTGGGCCACGTCGCCCCGGTTCGCCGAGCCGCCGAGGCAGATCCGCACCGCCTCGGGCGCCGGGCCGGCCGCCGTGAAGGGATCGCTGGCCACGACGCCGATGCCGGTCGAGCGCACCTGGGACGCGAAGGCCGAGCGGCTCCAGGGTTCGGGCAGCCGCATCCAGATGTGGAACCCGTGCGGGTCGGCCTGCATCAGGCCGCGCGGCAGCGTCGCGGCCGCGAGGCGCTGGCGGGCCACCGATTCCCGCCGGACGAAGCCCAGCACCTCGTCGGCCGTGCCGTCGAGGATCCAGCGCGTCGCCAGCGCGGCCGTCACGGGCGACGCCATGACGGTGGCGGCCCGCAGGTTGGCGGCGAGCGGCAGGGCGGCGCGGGCGCTCGGCGCGACGAGATAGGCGATGCGCAGCCCCGCGCCGAGGCACTTGGCGAGCCCCGCCACGTGGTAGGTGATCTCCGGCGCCAGGGCCGCGAAGGGCGGCGGCGGGTCCGGCGGGATGAAGCCGTAGGCGTCGTCCTCCAGGATCGCCACGTCGTAGCGCCGCGCCACCTCGATGATCCGCTCGCGCCGCGCCCGCGACACGGTCGCGGTGGTGGGGTTGAGCAGCGTCGGGTTGAGGTAGAGCACCTTGGGGGCGTGGCGCACGCAGGTGGCCGCGAAGGCGTCGGCATCGATGCCCTCATCGTCCAGCGGCAGGCCGATCAGCCGCAGCCCGAGGTGGGCCGCGAGCGAGCGGGCGCCCGGATAGGTCAGAGCCTCGGCGCAGACGGCGTCGCCCGGCCGGCACAGCGTCGACAGCACGGCGAGGAGCGCGCTGTGGGCGCCGGGGCACACCAGCAGCCGGTTGGCCCCGACCGCGAGGCCGCGCCGCGCCATCCAGGCCAGCGCCGCCTCCCGGTCGTCGCGCGCCCCGCCGAACCCCTGGTAGCGCAGCAGGTTCATCAGGTCGGCCGAGAGGGCGAGGAGGCCCTCGGCCATGCGCCCGAGCAGCTCCGGGTCGTCGGGCTCGGGCGGCAGGTTCATGCTGAAGTCGACCAGCGCGGGGCGGCGGGGCGACGCCGTGGCGGCCCGTGCCGGCGCGGGGGGCGCCGCGCCCGACACCACCGTGCCATGCCCGACCCGCGACGCCACCAACCCCCGGCGCTGCGCCTCGACGTAGCCCCGCGCCACGGTCGAGAAGTTCAGCCCCAGCGCGTCGGCGAGCTGGCGCTGGGGCGGCAGGCGGTCCGAGGCCACGAGGCGCCCCGCCCCGACGTCCTCGGCGATGGCGTCCGCGATGGCACGGTAATGCGGCCTGCCGAACCGGGCGAGGTCCGGCGTCCATCCCTTCATCGTCCCGCCCCCGCGACCCGAGAACCCATGCAGCGCCCATCCATCAATGCCGAAGATTGACCGCATCGCGGCCGCGGCCGGCGCCATGCACGTTCCATGCTGCCCATGGCTTGCGGTGATTCCCGCGCCGAGCGCAAGCCGGCCGGCGCGAAACCATCGGTCCACCCCCGATGGAGGGCGTGAAAGCATGTGTCGCGTCCCGGCGACGGCCGGAACGCCGCTGGATCGGGCGCCATTCCGCGGTCAATGTGCTGAAGATGGCATCACTGCGGATCCCGCATTGACCGCAGGATTGATTGCAGGAGATTGACCGCTCCCCCGTGGTCTCCACCCCTCGCGGCGGGTGGCACGCGGCTTGCGAACCTCCCGTGCCGAGCCGCCGTGATCCGGCGGTTCGCACGCGCTCGCGCCGCGCGACCCGATCCAAGGTCGCCTCAGGGAGAACCGCCATGCCTGCAGTCGATATTCCGCACCACAAGAAGGGCGACTTCCTCGTCGACTACGAGGAGAAGGTCTTCGAGGACGTCAAGGCCGAACCGGGAGAGAAAGCCCTCGTCACCTTCCACACGGTGGCGTTCGAGGGCTCGATCGGCCTCGTCAACCTGCTCCAGGCGACCCGCCTGCTGCGCAAGGGCTTCGAGACGTCCATCCTGCTCTACGGCCCCGGCGTCACACTGGGCGTGCAGCGCGGCTTCCCGCGCCTCGGCGACGACGCCTTCCCGGGCCACCAGAACTTCAACAACCAGCTCACGAAGTTCATGGGCGAGGGCGGCAAAGTCTACTGCTGCCGCTTCGCGCTCCAGGCCCTCTACGGCCACGGCGAAGCCTCGCTGACCGAGGGCATCCGCCCGATCGGGCCGCTCGACACGCTCGACCTGATCCTGATCCACCGTAAGGCCGGCGCCTTCATCCTCGACACCTGGACGCTCTGACCATCATCGCACCCGGGCCGGCCTCGGCCGGCCCGGTCCGCATCGACGCTGCGCGGGCTCACTCTCCGCGCGCGCCGCGAACACGCCGAGGGCATGGGGACAGATGGGCGACAAGAGGACCGTCAGGGTCGCGGCCGTGCAGATGGCGCCGGTGCTCGACCGGCCCGGCGCCACGGTCGAGAAGGTGCTGAGCGCCATCGACGCCGCGGCGCGCGACGGCGTGCGCTTCGTCGTGTTCCCCGAAACGCTGGTGCCCTACTACCCCTACTTCTCCTTCGTGCACCCGCCCGCCACGACGGGCGCCGAGCACCTGCGGCTCTACGACGAGGCCGTCGCGGTGCCCGGGCCGGTGTGCGATGCCGTCGCGGCCGCGGCGCGGCGGCACGGCATCGTCGTGGTGCTGGGCGTCAACGAGCGCGACGGGGGCACGCTCTACAACGCCCAGCTCGTCTTCGACGCCGACGGCACACTCGCCCTGCGCCGGCGCAAGATCACGCCGACCTTCCACGAGCGCATGATCTGGGGCCAGGGCGACGGCTCGGGCCTGCGCGTGGTGGACACCGCGGTCGGCCGCGTCGGCGCGCTGGCCTGCTGGGAGCACTACAACCCGCTCGCCCGCTACAGCCTCATGGCGCAGGGCGAGGAGATCCACGCCGCCCAGTTCCCCGGCTCCATGGTGGGGCAGATCTTCGCCGACCAGATGGAGGTGACGATCCGCCACCACGCGCTGGAGGCGGGCTGCTTCGTGGTCAACGCCACGGGCTGGCTCGACGACGCCCAGATCGAATCCGTCACGCCCGACGACCGCATGCGCAAGGCCCTGCGCGGCGGCTGCTGCACGGCCATCGTGTCGCCCGAGGGCGTCCACCTCGCCCCGCCGCTGCGCGAAGGCGAGAGGATGCTGGTGGCCGACCTCGACATGGCGATCATCGCGAAGCGCAAGCGCATGATGGACTCGGTGGGTCACTACGCCCGGCCCGAACTCCTCAGCCTCAACCTCGACGACCGGGAAGCGCGGCCCCTGCACAGGGCCGCCCCCGACCGCACACGGACCCCGGATGGACCGACCGATGACCGACGCCAGCGCGACCTCCCTGCCGACCGAGCGACTGATCAACGAGTTGCAGTCCTTCGGGGTCCGGCTGATCGACCCTAGCGCCGGCGTCCAGAGCCGCCGCGGCGGCGCCGGCCCCTCCGACCACAAGGCCCTGACGATCGACGGCCGCACCGTGATGGTGCCGGTCCACACCGCCACGGCCTTCGACAGCCCCTACGTGGTGCAGCGGCCGGGGCCGGACGGGCTGAGCCGCGTCGAGCGCGACGGGGTGGACGTCGGCGGCGTGCGCTTCCCGTTCCAGCCGCGCTTCTACCGCATGCAGACCTTCGACGGCGTGCCCTATTCGCAGATCGCCGTGCTGCACGGCCGCGACGTGCTGGCCACCACCGTGCTCCAGACCTGCATCCGCTACGCGAGCCGCACCAAGACGTGCCAGTTCTGCGCCATCGGCCAGTCGCTGGCGGCCGGCCGCACCGTGGCGCGCAAGACGCCGGAACAGCTGGCCGAGGTCGCCCGCGCGGCCGTGCTGCTCGACGGCGTGAAGCACATGGTGATGACCACCGGCACGCCCGCCACTTCGGACCGGGGCGCCGCGATCCTGGCCGAATCGGCCTTCGCCGTGAAGAGCGCGATCGACCTGCCGATCCAGGGCCAGTGCGAGCCGCCCGACGACGACCGCTGGTTCGACCGCATGAAGGCCGCCGGCATCGACGCGCTCGGCATGCACCTTGAAACCGTCACGCCCGCCGTGCGGGCCCGCATCATGCCGGGCAAGGCGTCCGTGCCGATGGAGCGCTACATGGAGGCCTTCGCGGCCGCCGTGCCGGTCTTCGGCCGCGGGCAGGTGTCAACCTACATCCTGGCCGGGCTCGGCGACACGGCCGAGGCCATCCTGTCGCTGTCCGAGACGCTGGTGGGCCTCGGCGTCTACCCCTTTGTCGTGCCCTTCGTGCCGATCTCCGGCACGCCGCTCGAAAGCCATCCCGCCCCCACGCCCGCCTTCATGCACTCGGTCCTCGGGCCGCTCTCGGCCCTGCTGGCGCGGGCCGGGATGCGCAGCGCCGACATCAAGGCGGGCTGCGGCAAGTGCGGCGCCTGCTCGGCGCTCTCGGCCTACGAGCGCCGCGCGTGATCGTGCCCGACGACCGCGCCTTCACGGCGCCGAGCTTCACGGTGAAGTTCGCCGACCGCCCCTGGGAGTTCCGCGACGCCGCGGCGCTGCGCCGGCACGTCTTCTGCGAGGAGCAGCGGATCTTCGAGGGCCACGACCGCGACGCGGTCGACGCCGTGGCGATCCCCATCGTGGCCGTGTCGCGGCTCGCCGTGGCGCCCGGCGACGTGGTCGGCACGGTGCGGATCCACGAGCCCGAGCCCGGCCTGTGGATGGGCTCGCGTCTGGCGGTCGCGGCCGACCACCGCCGCATCGGGGCGCTCGGGGCGTCGCTGATCCGCGTGGCGGTGTCGTCCGCCCACGCCCGCGGCTGCCGGCGCTTCATCGCCCACGTGCAGAGCCAGAACGCCCCGATGTTCGCCCGCCTCCACTGGCGCACGCTCGACGAGGTGGAACTGCACGGGCGGCCCCATCACCTGATGCAGGCCGACCTCGACCACTACCCGCCGCTGCGCGACCCCGTCGCCGGCATCACGGCGCTC